>CAZJOB010000005.1:0-27612 GCA_964547435.1 uncultured Desulfatiglans sp.
ATGTTATGAGCTTCCAGCAGGTCAAACAGATAATAGGCGTTGATTGGAGCGGCGCCTGCTCCAAGCTTCTCCCGGGGCAGTGCATCGATCAGGGTAACAGTCTTACCCGCCTGAAGGTATTTGAGGGCCGTTTCGCTGCCCGTAAGACCCGCGCCGATAATAAGGATATTACTGCCGATAGGTACCTTTTTTCTCTCTATATCGCCTGCCCATACAACCCTTGAAATATCCCCGCATGTCAGGTCCGGCATATTCGGCTCGGCCCCGATGGCAACAATGAGGGCATCCGCGTTTTCCCCGGCAATCAGCTCAGGCGTCGCCTCAACAGAAAGCCGAATGTCAATATTGGCATGCTGTTCTGCCATACGAATTGACCATTCAAGATATCTTTTCAGATCGGCCTTGAAAGGGGCAGAACAGGCCTCTGAAAGGAGCCCTCCCAATTGGGCGCTTTTTTCAAACAGGACAACCTCATGCCCCCGGCCTGCCAGGGTCCTCGCCGCCTCCAGCCCTGCAGGGCCGCCTCCGGCAACCACGACCCTTTTCTTTCTTTCAGGCAAAGGCATATAATTGTAATCCATCTCGCGTCCCAGCACCGGGTTAACCGCGCATCTCGGGGGTTTCATTACAAAGTGGCTCCTGCTGATGCATGTGTTGCATCGTATGCAGGGGCGGATCTCCTTTTCCCTGCCTCGTTCCAATTTGTTCACGGTTTCCGGATCAGCGAGAAGCTGGCGGCCCAGGGCGACCAGATCCACCTTTCCCTGTCCTATTGCCCTGTCAGCCTCTTCAAGCGTGACAGCGCCCACAGCGCTTACCGGTATTTTAAGCGTTCTTTTAAACTGAGCCGCGTACTCGATGTTTATGTTATGGTCCATGTAGGCCGGGGGCAGGATATAGGGGGTTAGCTTATTGATGGCCAGGTTGCCCCTGGAAACGTGCAAAAGGTCGATTTTGTCCTGAATGGTTTTAGCAAACTCAATAACCTCCTCTATATCCGGCGATCCGGGAACCATGTCTATGGCGCTGATGCGGTACTCAATGGCCAGACTCTCTCCGACCTCGGCCCGAATGGCATCCAGAACTTCCACGGCAAACCTGCACCTGTTTTCAAAGGACTGGGGGCCGTATTGATCCGTTCGCCTGTTAAAGACCTTTGAAAAAAGCAGGGCCGGCAACTGGCAATGGGCCCCATGAATCAGGATCATGTCCCCACCGGCCTTCAACACAGCGCCCGCGGCCTTGGCGTAGTCCTCAACAAAATCCTTCAGATCTCTTTCTGTCAGCAGGTTGCAGTCGATCTCCATCGGTATGCCCACGGAGCTTTCAACCTCATGGGTTCCGAAATATGAGGCTATGGGAACCAGTTCAACGCAGGCCTTTGCGCCATAACGCCTGACAGCCTCACACCATTCCGAAAGAAAGACCACCATAAAATCATCATTCATTCCCACAATATGGTGGGCCGCGGGCGGCAGCACCCTGTTTATAAATCCGCTTCCCAGGGTGACTGTAGCGGCCCCGCCTCTGCCGACCGGCTTTGAAAATTCTATACCTTGACGCGTGATGTGATTGTCATAGGAGGCAAGAAAGTTGTAGATAGGGGCGCTGGTAATGCGGTTTTTCAGAACCAGGTTCCCGACCTTAACCGGTTGAAACAGGTTTGGATATTCATCTGCCATAGAATCCTCTCTATCTTCTTCTGCACTCAAAATTGGCCGCGTCATCAGTGCTTCCGGATCCCTTGTAAACAGCAATCTGCGGCCACGGGCAGACTGGCCGGGTCATGGGCTTCTGATCCGGAAGGCCGGACGCTATAATCCTGTCCGGCGCCTTTCCTTCAATAACCCATTTGTCTATCACGGAGAGCATGTCAACCGAGGTGGGGCCATTGCCTCCGCCGCAGTGACCCATGTTGGGTATCATAAAGAGCCGCGCTGATTCGTCCGCCTTTTCAGGGTCCATGCTTGCCTTCATGGATTTGTAAAAGGCGATGGTATTGGGCGCGGGAATAAGCCCGTCGGCCCAGCCATGGGAGAGCAGAAGCTTTCTGCCGCCTTTGAAAAATTTAGCAAGTCCGTCAGGCGGCACATCCAGTATATCACTCCCCGCCTTATATGCGGCCGCGAGATCCTTGTCATAATCAAAGGATTTGAAATCCCAGTCAGGCTTTTCAAATACTATGTCACGAAAATAGGATGTGGCTACGGGAAACGGCTCTGTCCCGCTTGCGAGCATCATGAACTGCTGTTCACTTCCCGGAGGAAATCCGGCAAAAATCAGTTCGCCTGTTCGCTGATTTCTGACTCCATCGTATATTTCACTCAGGGCCGCAACCTGAGAGGCGCTGAGGCAGCCTTTCTGATCTCCTTCTTTGCATTGAAGAATCAAGGGGTTAAAGCCGCATGCTTCGGGGTTACTGACAATCCCATCCTTCAGGCCGTCGGCTGGATCGCACTGTTCCATATAGGCCCTGTTTGCGGCCGTAAGCTCGGGCATGGCAAGCCTGCGAGAGTCATCTTTCATCGTGACATAGCCTGTCCATAATGAGCCGATCATCAGGCCCACCATGGGATTGGCCGGGGCCATGGAGGATATGCCGTCATAGTCTTCGGGATATCTGTATGCCTCCATGAGACCCTGCCTGCCGCCCGTGGAGCAGCTTACCCAGAAAGAATGATCAGCCTTTTTCCCATAATATTCATCGATTACTTCCTTGGCCTTTACTGTCATTTCATGTACCGCGCGATGGCCGAAATCAATGAGCTTTTCTCTGTGACCTATCGCGAACTTCGCATCCATTCCGCTTCCTGCATGACCGGTGTCAGTGGCTGCCGTGGCGTAGCCTTTTGACAGTGGTTCCGCCAGCGCGGAATGGCTGATATTTCCTGCCCATACGCCGTTGCCGATGCCCACAAACCTGCCGTTCCAGTTTTCAGCGGGCATCCAGACCTCGATTTTGATATCTGAATCCGCAGTGGGAGTGAGTGTGGCCGTTACACGGCAGAAGGCCGGGGCGTTTTTAAACACATCCATCCCTCCGGGACCGCCCATCATAAGCCCGCCCGCGGGCGGAGTGAATTTGCCCGTCTCAACAAGGGTTGCAGAGGTGATCTCGCCATCCTTTAAAACAAGGGATTTAAGGTCTTCGCAGGGGTCTGCCCCTGCAGAAAAAGAAGAAAGGAAAAAAATAACGAACATTATTGATATAATGCGGACAGATATTTTTGACATATTTGACTCCTTTTTATCAGTGGACAATGTTAAATGATAACAATAAGGCGGATTTTAAATGCATATCAATTGAATGTAAATATAAAAAAGGCATAATATCCAGTAAATACGAAAACTTACAGGAGCATCAACAACTTAGATGAATATTTTTGGTTATATCCGAATGTCTCAAAAGGCATAACTCTTTAATTTCGCAGTATTATTGTGTAATCTGGCATGTGACTGGTCATAAAATAGAGACCCTTCGCTTCGCTCAGGGTGACAGGCACCGGGTATGGCTGCACTATAAACAAGAGTTTAGCTGAATGCTGATCCGCCTTCGTTTGCATCTATGGCGGGAAAAGCTCTATCCAGGATTTTGTCGTTTCTGGATGGACACTAATTAAAACAGGCTCTTAATCCTTTGAGAAATTCGGATTGATCCATATTTTTTTCTGTCGTGACAAATATAATATTTACCTGTATATTCTCTAAAATCGTTTTTCGTTGCAATAATATGACGAAAGGGAACTGGCATGGATGCAGAGAAAAACAAAAAGGTTGTGCGGGAATTTTATGAGGCGGTTTTTCGAAAACACGATCTTGGCGCTGTGAGCCGTTTTATGCATGAAGATTACATACAGCACAACCCTGACACGGACCAGGGGATGAAAGGATTTATCAGGTTTCATGAGGGATTTTTCGCGGCCGCCCCTGATTTTTGCGCCACCATAAACAGGATGGTCGCTGAAAACGATCTTGTCTTTGTCTATAACACCATCACAGGCACTCATACCAACGAAGGCTTTCTTCATTACAGGCCCACGGGCAATAAGATATGTTTTGATGCCGTTGACATGTTCCGCCTTCGGGATGGAAAACTCTGCGAGCACTGGGATGTTGCCGATACAAGGGAGCTTTTTACGCAGGTCGGGGGCCTTAAGGAAATAAACAAAAAATGAAATTATTACTCGAATGAAAAATCATCAACCGGAAAGGAATCTATTATGAGCAAAAGAAAATATGAGAAACTCGTATATCAGTTAAAACCCGAATACAATGAGGCCGCGGCCGAAGGTGTGGGAACCGATTTTGTCTATTCCCCTCAGGCATACTTCAGGGGGGCGTCACAGATACCCGGGTCAAAGTATAATGTGGGATTCCAGATCTTTGTAAAACCCTTTTTTCTGGACAGGACCCCTCATATTCACCCGGTAGAGGAATACCTGATTTTCCTTGGCGGGACATTCCCCAACCTGTTTGTCTTTGACGCGGAAATATCTCTCTGTATGGGTGAAGAGATGGAGGAATATATAATTACCGAACCGACAATCGTACGCATACCTGCGGGCGTGCTTCACTGTCCGCTTAATTTCAAACGCGTTGATAAGCCTGTCTTCTTTCAGGCGGCGTGTATGCAGGGCATATTCGGAGGAGTCTACGACGGCAAGGAACTCTACTACAACGGCCCGGGCCAATGCGTGTATGACGAAAACAAGAAATGTGACGCGTGCAGAAAATGTCTGGCAGATGACTGGGACAAATAATCAATAGTCATGTGATTTCAGGCGGAAGTCACATTAGAGAGATTCATGGAGAAATATACCACGCGACTCGGGACCGCTCCGCTGGGTTCTCTTCTTATACGATTGAGCATTCCCGGAATAGTCGCGACCATTGCCGGCAGCCTGTACAATGTCGTTGATACCTTCTGGGTTTCCAGGCTGGGGCATGAGGCCATAGCAGCCCTTACTATAGTTTTCCCTTACCAGATACTCGCCATGGCCGTGGGCATGGGCACGGGCACAGGCATAGGCGCGCTTGTATCCAGGTATTTTGGTAAATATGATATCAAAAATGCAAATACCGCGGCAGGACAGATCTTTTTTCTGAGTGTTTTCTGGGGGCTTGTATTTCTGATACCCGCGCTTCTGTTTCCCGAGACAATCCTGGGTTTGCTTGGGGCAACCGATGATATCATGGACATGGGAAAGATATACATTTTAATCACCTCCTTCGGCGCGCCTCTCAATGTATTTATCCTCCTTGCAGGAAGCCTCATTCGCGGATCAGGAGACGCGATTAAACCGACTGTAATAATGATTGCCTCAAGCGCCTTGAACATAATCCTGGACCCTTTTCTGATCATGGGATTGGGGCCATTTCCTGAGATGGGAATAAAAGGAGCAGCCCTTGCCACGGTTATATGTCAGGGGATTGGTACAATAATCGGGCTGTATTATATCCTTGGTAACCGGACCGCTTTCAGGATAACAGGTCAATGCCTGATGCCCCAGTTGTTTATTTTAAAAAGGATATACCATGTCGGAGCGCCCGCATCTATTCAGCAGTTAACCGAAAGTTTTGCCTTTATTGTGTTCAACAAGGTAATATCGGCATACGGCTCTGTTCCCATTGCCGCGGTCGGACTGGCAATGCGGCTTTCCGACCTGGCATTCATGCCCATTATGGGCGTGTCAAACGCCCTGCTTCCCGTGGTCGGTTATAATCTGGGCGCGGGAAATCGAGACAGGCTGTGGAAGGCTGTAAAGCTTTCAACAATAGGCACGGTTGCGCTTCTGATCCTTTTTACCATCATAATCGAGATCTGGGCCCCTGAGATTGCGGGCATTTTCATGCAAGATTCGGAGATACTTAAAGTTACAGTCCCGGGCATGCGAATTATGCTTTCCGCCCTGGTGTTTATCGGTCCTTCCATTCTGTTCATCACAGCCTTTCAGGGCCTGTCCATGGGCGGAATGGCCCTGTGGCTTTCACTGATCCGCCAGTTTATACTTTTTATTCCGGTGCTTTTTGTGCTGGAACATCTTCTGGGGCTCACAGGAATATGGCTGACGCTCCCTGCTTCCGATGTCTTAAGTTTCGGTGTTATACTGGCATTTCTGTTAAGGGAATATAAAAGGCAGACAAGGATCTACAAGAACGAAGCCTGAAAAGTTTAAGGTTGTTTATATTGTACTTACTCCGCCATCAATAATGATGCCTGGTTAATAGTCAAGCCTGCCGAAGTCCCGCACAATGCCTTCAACAAGGGCGCGAACATCTTCTTTTCGGGACACATCGCAATGCCTGAAAACCGCCCTGTTGCCGCTGCCTGTTATGAGGCCGATTGTCTCGTCCGCCCCTTTCTGTGATATGTCCGCTGCCACCACCATGGCGCCCTGCTCAGCAAAGGCCAGGGCGGTGCTCCTTCCTATGCCGGCGCCAGCGCCGGTAACCAGGGCAATCTTTCCTTTCATTATTTGTTCTCCAAGAGATAATCCTCAGCGGCGTTCTCCATAAGCTCCCTGAAGGTCTTCTTTATGCCGTTGATCGTATCGGCGCCCATCACGCTGTTTCTTGGCGATGAAAAGAGAAGGGCTTGGGAATTTGGTTTATCAAACCGGGCAAAAAGAATGTCAAAGTGATAGATATAGACCGAGCCGTATTCTTTACACCTTCCATAGACATGAATAAATACCTTATTGTCATCGATTAATTTCTTGTTTAAAAGTTCATAAAAGGATTGCTCTTCATCCGCAGACTGAAACACAAGGCTATTGGATATATTTGCCTTGATTCCACTTCGGGCCAGCACCCTTCGGATTGTTTCATTCAGGTATTTCGATAAAAAGGCGCAATCCTCTATTTCGGTGTAGACAAAGATGTTTTGATAATCCGGCGCCTTAAGCCATTTGAATTCACCGGCCTGTGAGTGTGCCGGATAAACAGAGCACAATAGAAGAAGAGTAAACGAAAATAATAATTTAAGCCTGGATATATTTATCATGCAGCATTACCTTTCTATGATAATTTCGCGCGTATTACGGCTTTCATGATATCCAAAAAAACCAAGTTCGTCGCTTATAGCATGCCGAGGAGGTTGTCCGAGAATGCATTTGTTTCAACTTTTGGTCATTCCAGCGCAGACGGAATATCAGTTAATTCAGCCACTTATGGATTCCCGCCTTCGCGGGAATGACGGTTTTGGGACTTTTTACGAGTCTATCAAATTTGTCGCACTCCTAAAAAGTCGGATTTTAACTTTTTCTGTCATTCCCCGACTTGATCGGGGAATCCAGTGTTTTCAGGCACTTATGGCTTCCCTCGGCTTCAATCATGCCGGGGCAGGCTCCTTTCGCAGGGATGACGTTTTTGGGATTTTTTATGGGCATATCAATCCTTCCCTGTTTCCCTTTGCAAATGATGAGCCAACCCCTCCCTTTGTAAAGTGAAGGCCGGGAGGGATTTTGCCCGTGCATCAATCAGGCTTCTATTCTGTATTATTTCGGCATACACCTTTGTTAAATCCCCCTGCCCCCTTTTCCAAAGAGGGAAAAGATTATCCCTTCCCACAAAGTCGTCGACTCCGTATCTCATAGCTTACAGTGAAGCGGTATAAATCAGCTTTCAACGACACATCAATCATGACTAACCGCTATTTATGCCTGTTTATCATTGCCAGTTTCCAGGTGCGGCTGTCTTCGGAGCGCACCCCGGCTATGGCGCATACCCGAATGTCATCGCCATTGTTTTCCGCCTCGGAGATTTCATATATATAGCCTGCTATATCTTCAGGAGTTTCGGCCTTTAATGCGATCTCCGGCAGGTCTTCCCTGATATCAAAGGGGGCCGGATCAGCCATGTCACCTTTATAGGTGGAAATGCCTGTCAATGTTCCGGGCTCCGGGTTGATCTCATAAACCACTGCCGGGGGGTTGTCTGTTATTATTGCGAGGATATAGACAGGCCCGGAATTTTCAGCAGGGTTCATGACCAGACCGGCGATTCTGGGGGTGTGAAGACTGTCCGGTTCATATCCGGCTCCGGTCATTATTGTTTTCATATATTCTTTATCAGGCATGGAGTTGGTGTGATACATCAGCCTGTATGTTTCAAATATCGCCTCAGTCTGAATGCCGTTGCTGACCGCTATCAGTCCGATACTGTTGTCATACCTGATTGCCGTATAATGCCTGAGCCAATCGTAGGGGTCGTTTCCGATGGGGCCCATAATCACACCATTTTCAACTAAAGTCCCTTTTCTCTCTCTGCTGGCAGGGCTGCGTCCTGTAACCAGGTAGGCAAAGGCCGGTCTTTCTTCTTTTGTTGCGCCGATAAATATTTGTCTTCCGGGGTAAGGTCCGTTTGGATTTTTCATAAAGTCCTCTCTCTGGTAAAAAATGATTGACAATAGCCGGCAGGAATCCGGAGTATTAACTAAAAATGAATCCTCCCGGTGTAAATAATAGTACATCAATGTTGATGAACTCGTAAAAAGTCGATTTTCCTGGTTTGTCATTCCGGAACTTGATTCCGGAATCCATTATTTCAAGCACTTTTGGATTCCCGCCTGCGCGGGAATGACGATTTCGGGACTTTTTACATGTTCAACAACGTTGATCATTCCGATTATCCTTTCAAAGGGACCTTGTCCAGCACCTCCCTTACCTTCTGAGACAATGCCCGAAGGTCAAAGGGCTTCTGAATAAAACCCATGCACCCTTTTTCAAGAATATGAACTGCCTGGCCGTTGATGCTGTATCCGCTGGATAAAAGGACTTTTATCTTCGGGTTTATGTCCTTCAGCCGGTCAAAGACCTTTTCACCGTTCATGCCCGGCATTATCATGTCAAGGATAACTATATCAATCTCTTCTTTATTATCCTGGTAAACACGAATAGCCTCTTCTCCATTGCCGGCGGTAAAAATAGTATAACCCAGAGTTTCAAGCATATCCCCGGCTACTTCTATAATCAGATCTTCATCATCCACCAGCAATATTCTTTCGCTGCCTTTCAGGATTTTTTCGCTGACAGGCTCCTCTTTAACGGCTTCTTTTTCCGAGGCTGGAAAATAGAGTTTAAATGTGGTGCCTTCTCCTTTTTCACTATAGACATCAATAAAGCCTGCATGATTTTTCATTATACCATATACCGAAGCCAGACCCAGGCCTGTTCCCCGCCCCATCTCCTTTGTAGTAAAGAATGGATCAAAAATCTTTTCCTGTGTGGCCTTGTCCATTCCGATGCCCGTATCCGTGATTGAAATTTTAACATACCTTCCCGGGTTAATTTTATAGGGTTTCAGAGAAGATTCCATCAGCCTTACATTTTCACTTTCAATATAAAGATCTCCTCCTCCAGGCATGGCCTGCCAGGCATTGACATAGATATTCATCAGAACCTGATTTATCTGTCCCTGATCAACCTCGGTTATCCACAGGTTATCACTCAGTCTTTCGTGTATCCTTATCTCTTTTTTCATGCGACCGAACATGTTCGTGCTGGATTTTAACACTTCATTCAGATTGACCGGTTTTACCTCATATTTTCCTCCCCTGGCAAAGCCCAACAGTTGTTTTGTCAGTAATGCGGCATTTTTTACATATTCCTCTATGCCCTTCAGGTGTTCATATTTGGAATCATTGATCTTTTTTTCCAGAAGCATCAGAGAGGTGCGCCCCTGTATGCCCATAAGCAGGTTGTTAAAATCATGGGCGATACCTCCGGCGAGTGTGCCAAGGGCCTCCATTCGCTGGGCCCTTTCATACTTGATGCGAAGCTTCTTCTCCTCTTCCTGTGCCTTTTTTCTTTCGGTTATGTCTACCCAGGTGCTGAGAGAATACTGAAATTCACCATCTTTTTTGATAGGATTCGTGGAGAAAAGAACCCAGAATTTATCGCCGTTCTTATTGGTAAAGGCGCCTTCAATATCTTTAACGCCTTTTAAGGTGGCCTTCCTCCACTCCTCCTGTGAAATGGGGTCATCCACCCACGGAAAGGGAAATGTTTTTCCCAAAAGCTCATCTGATGAATATCCTGTAATTGCAACAAGGGCGGGATTGACATATTCTATACTGAAATCTTTATTAATCACCATTATCGGGCTTGGAGTATTTTCAAGGATGGAAAAGCTGAATTCTTCGCTCTTTTTTAGCTCCCTTTCTATTTCCTTAAGCCTGGTTATATCGGTTACAACGTTATTGAAATAGACTTTACCTTTAATTTTTATCAGCTTTGATATCACCAGCACATCTTTGATATCTCCGCTTTTTGTCTTGACCCTTGACTCAAAATAGACCGGTTCAAATGGGATATTTTGAAGAATTTCAAGCGGTTGTGGCAGGTCATCACTTTTTGCAAAGTCGGTTGTCTTAAGTTCCGCGAATTCCTCTCGCGAATAGCCAAGGCTTTCATAGGAATTTCTGTTGAATTCCACAAAGTTATCGGTTTCAGGATCAACAAGGTTGATAGTCACTCCGGCATTATCAAAGATGGCCTCATACATCTCCTTCCTGTTGGAAAGATGTGCATATTCACTTTGAATCTTTTTCAGATCTTCCTTTAAACGTCTAATCTCCTTTTCAAGGGTTTCTTGCTTGGCGTTTTTATCCATAGAGTTATCCTTTTTTAAAGGCCAATCAGGCCATGATTATGGCACCAGCCATACAGCGCAGTCAGGGGCATTGATCAGGACATCCCTGGACGTACTTCCTATAAAAAAAGAATCGTTTATTCCTCTCCTGCCTATAACCAGAGTCCCGAATTTTCCTTTTTTTGCCTCTTTTACAATGATCCTTCCAAGCTGAATGGTGCTTTCAACCTCCAGAATACTGAGCTGGTTATATGACAGTCCGGCCCTTTTGAATCTCTGCCAGGCGTGCAGATAAAAATTTTCAACGCATTTTTTATCCCCCAGGGTGATAACCTCTGTGACCTCATCCACCTCTTCCATAAAATCCACAGCACAGACATCCCTTAATTTCGGAGTCACATGCAGAAGGGTAATCTGAACATCATTGTTGCCTTCAAACACAGTAGCAACATAGTCGACCGCTCTCAGGGCGCTTTCAGACCCATCTACAGCCACCATTATACTTCCGGGGTTATTTATCTCTCCCCCGACCGCCCAGACCGGGATCTTTTCAGCATGTTCAAGCACATTGTTTGTGATGCTGCCGGTCAGGGACTCGGTCAGCCTGGAAATTCTCCTGTTGCCCATTATAATAGCTTTAAAACGATGAGTCTTTCCATAATCAAGAATGGTTTTTGCTGTTCCCCCGTTCACCGGCTGTGTGACAATCTCGACAAGATTTTTATCTATCCCGGACCTTATCATCTGTGTTTTATGGATATTGAGGATCTTAAGAGAATTTTCTTCGTTTTTAGTTTTGATAAGTGATAAGGCCGACCTTGCCCTGGAGTGTGTTTTCGAGTCTTCAAAAAGAAATTCGGATACCTTGGGGTGTATATTAAGAAGCGTGTAGTGAAGATCTTTGATAACCGCCTCTATTTTTATGGCATATTTGACCGCCCTTTTTGAAAGGATGGAATCATTTACTGCGATTAGTATTCTTTTATGCACTGAACAGTCCTCCGAGGCACATCTTAAAACAATTTATTCGAAAAGTTGTTATATAACGAAGTGCCAGCTTAACTAAAAAACCCGTAATTTTCAATTTAAAAACAGTTTAAGGCCGTGCTGTTAATCTATTCAGAAAAGGAGGCAACAGCGGCCCCGAGCAGGGCTGCCCTTTCATTCAGCACCACATGCACAGGCATCTTTTCCAAAAGCTGCTTAAATCTCCCCTTATTTGTGAAGGATGTCATAAAGATCTTTTCTCTGACGAGCATAGGAAGAATCTTGGGCGGAATTCCGCCTGCCAGATACATTCCGCCGGTTGTCATGCCGGTGAGGGCCAGGTTGCCGGCAGCAGAACCAAGAATGGAAATGAAGAGATCAAGGGTTTTCACACAGAGTTTCTGTCCCCTTTCCAGTGCTGCTTCCGATATTGCCCTAGCAGGGTCCATGCGCCTGATTTTTTTTGAAAGCCATTCGGGCTCTTTGGAACCTTCGGATTTGAGGAATTTATATATGCTGAAGATGCCCGGTCCGGAAAGCAGCCTTTCTATGCTCACGTGTCCATATTGCCTGCTAAGATATCTCCACAGCCTGATCTCGATCTCATTCTGAGGCGCAAAATCGGTATGTCCCCCTTCCGAAGGAATGGGAAAATATCTTCCCTCATGAAAAAAAAGCTGTGCCTGACCCAGACCCGTGCCGGGCGCTATCAGGCCGATGTTCTGCCCCTTTTTTACCCTGACGACATTGAGGGTGTGTAATTCATTCTTCGAAAGACAGGGTATTGCCAGGGCTGTGGCGCTCAGGTCGTTTAACAGTCGCGCCCGCCTGAATATGAATCGTTTTTCTATCCGGCTTTCCTGCACCTCCCATGGCAGATTGGTTGTCCTGCACCTTCCGTTTTGCACTGGCCCGGCTATTCCGAAACACGCGGTTGCTACAGGATATGGATGCTTTTCAAGAAAGATTTCAATAATATCTTCCAGCCCATTGAATTCAGCATTCAAATATGTCCGGGAATATTTGAGGACAGGACGCCTTTTACCCTTTTCGAACAGCCCCAGGTTGGTCTTTGTCCCTCCGATATCGCCTGCAAGTGTATATTCTGAATATTTAATAACAGCCATTTTTGCTATTCCTTTATAATTATGAAGCCTATTCTGCATAAGGATAGGAAATAATACATTTTCGACATGATTTAGTAAAGCGAAAGTCATTTAGAGTGTAAAGTAATACTGATATCATTTGCGCAACATGCTGTTAGGACCTTAAAACTTATATATTCCAGGGCGATAAACTTGATGAACTCGTAAAAAGCTAAATTATCCCGCTTCGCTGCAACCTATGAGAAACGAGATCTTCTTTGATCTCGTTGGAAGTCATAAATAGCATTATTTCGTCACCCCGGCGAAAGCCGGGGTCCAGTGTTTTCAAATATTTATGGATTCCCGCCTTCGCGCATCGGCGTCAAGCTAAGAAGAAATGGTCCTAATTCAAAAATATGCAGAATTATCGTGAAGATTTGCACTATATTTGGTCACGGTTATTGATTATTTGTAGGGGCGGACCTGCGTGTCCGCCCGCTATTTGGTTTTGTTAACCGGCCTCATCGGGCAGGCACATAGGCCTGCCCCTACATTACTGGATATACTTTTTCCGTAATATTGAAATTGTGAATACATGCTTGCTCAGAGATAGATGTGTATTAGATGAAGAAAGATTAAGCAGAATTTAACAATATAGAGATAAAAAATGTCTTGCCTCTATAAGATTTATTTTCCTTAAGTAAAAACACCTGTAATCCACCTTTGTTTCTACTGATTGTAACTATGGCGGGACAAGAACCCCACCCCATACATAGGAATTTACTCTATCTTTCTCGCCTAATAAATAGTTTTCAGTACGCTATCCTCCTTAGCTTGACGCCAATGCGCCTTCGCGGGAATTACACAAGGAGCTATTCTCGGACAACCTCCTATGTTTGTTTTGCGCTTCTTGACAAAACACCGATGTGATGTATAATGCCGATGTATATATTTCAGGAGGTGAGGCATGATTCGAACGCAGATATATCTGACGGATCATCAACGTGAAAAACTGACTGTCATAGGAAGGTCCCTGGGGAAAAAGCAGAGCGAGCTTATTCGTGATGCCATTGACCGGTTTATTGATAATTCCGGCAGCAATCATAGAGAATCGGTTATCCGGGAGACTGCCGGCATCTGGAAGGATCGAACCGATCTGCCGGATTTCGAGTCAATCCGCGCTGAATGGAACAGGGGATGATTATGGCAGGACCGTTCCTTCCGGACACGGATGTCCTGGTTGATTTTCTAAGGGGATACAGCAAGGCAGTGAGTTTTATTAATGAACACAGCAGTCGTATTATCATATCATCCATTGTCGTCGCGGAGTTGTTCGCCGGAGTAAGAGGGGAAGAGGAACTGGCTGCCCTTCAGAATTTTGTGTCCCTGTTTCGCGTTGTTCCCGTGGATGCAGAAATTGGAAAAGCAGGAGGGCTATACAGACGGGATTACGGCAGGTCACATGGCGTTGGTCTTGCTGACGCTATCCTTGCCGCTACTGCTGAATCTGAAAACGCTGAATTAAAGACCCTGAATACCAGACATTACCCCATGTTAAAGGGACTAAAACCAGCCTATATTAAATGAATATATAATAATCACCTTATGGAATAGACATATGAAAAAAATTGTTCTTGGAAATACCGGACTTAAGGTTGCCAGGCTGGGATTCGGCGGAATACCCATTCAGCGTGTGGGTGAGGTGGTCCTGCACGCGGTGGAGAAAGGCATTGATTTTATTGACACATCACGAATGTACACCACCAGCGAGAGCCGCATCGGAAAGGCCCTTAAACAAACTGACAGAAAAGTCATCCTGGCCAGCAAATCCATGAACCGGTCATCGGACGGCATACGAAGAGACATTGAGGTGAGCATGAAGCATCTTCAGGTGGATTATATTGATCTCTACCAGTGTCATGCTGTCAGTAATGAAGATGAATATGAACGGGTCACCTACTCAAACGGCGCGCTTAAGGGACTTGTAAAGGCAAAGGAACAGGGGCTGATTGGCCACATAGGGATCACGGGCCATAATCTGGATATCATGGAAAAGATTATTGATGACGGCCTGTTTGAGACAGTGATGGTCTGCCTGAGCTTTCTTGAACCGGCAGCCAGGGACAGGATTCTGCCAAAGGCCCGCGAAAAGGGGATAGGTGTCCTGGCCATGAAACCATTCTCCGGAGGTGTTATAGAGTCGCCTGAGATAGCGCTGAAGTGGGCATTGTCCATACCTGACATACTTGTTCTGGCCGGAGTTGAGGAAAAGGATCTTATTGACCGGAACTGGCGGATTTTTGAGGGCGATTATGAAATGTCAAATGAAGAAACAGCCAGGATGGAAGAGATAAGAAAGGAGATGGACAAAAATTTCTGCCGCCGTTGTGACTACTGCCTTCCGTGCAGCGTTGAGATACCGATCCAGATGGTTCTGGGGATAAAGTCCTATGTAAAAAGGACCGGACCGCAGGTGCTTAAAAACCCGTTTGTTGAAAAGATGCTGGAAAGGGCCTCCCAATGCATAGGGTGCGGGGAGTGCATGCTCAGATGCCCCTATTTTCTGCCCATACCGAACATAATAAAGGAAAATTTGAAATGGGTGGAGAATGCGAAAAAAAGATAAAGGATTTAATATGGAATGGACAATTACCTTAAATGAAAAAGACAGATATGCAGAGGTTGTTACAGGCGGAATCGCGGACAGGGAAGGATCCATGAGAATGATCCAGGCGATTGCCTCGGTTATGACGGGCAAAGATTTTAAAAAGGTGTTAATCGATCATACAAATATCGATTCTGTTTCCGGTGAGATTGTTGACGCCTATTATCGCCCAAAGCAGTTGAGTGAAATCCGTTTAGTCCCCGGTATAAAAGTCGCTGTTGTTATTAAACCTGAATATAGAGAATTTTTCAGCTTTCTTGAAACTGTGTTTGTAAATTGCGGGTTTTTATTCTCGATCCACGAGGATAAAAAATCCGCGCTGGAATGGTTATTGTAACCGAGACTTTCATTCGGTAACCGCTAAATTATTGGGATTGGCCTGATAAAATCGATGCATTCACAGACCCGCGCATATATTTACGCCGGAGTCGCTGTGCTTTTTTGGTCAACAGTGGCCTCGGCATTTAAACTTACGCTTCGCTGTCTTGAGCCGCTTCAACTCCTGTTTTTCGCAAGTGTCGTATCAACAGTATCGTTATTTATTATTATTTCAGCCCTGAATAAATTTGGCCAGCTTCTGCGATATCCCAAAAAACAGATGCCGGTCTGCCTTCTGCTGGGCCTTATTAATCCCTGCCTCTATTACTTCGCGTTATTTGAGGCCTACAACCGCCTGCCCGCTCAGGATGCGCTTTCAATAAATTACAGTTGGCCCATCATGCTGGTGCTCCTTTCCATGTTTTTTCTCAGACAAAGGATCAGGGTATTGGAACTCGGGGCGATAGTTATTGCCTATTTCGGGGTTATCATTATTGCCACACATGGGAACCTGTCTTCACTGGAGTTCGCGGACCGGGCAGGTGTGGGACTCGCAGTCGCGAGCACGCTGATCTGGGCAGCATACTGGATCATGCTTGTCAGGCAGAAAGAGGATCTAACTATTACCATTTTTCTGAGTTTCCTTTTTGCCCTGCCGGTTTTGTTTGTAATCACATCCATTGTCTGCCCTGTATCGAATGTGAGTATTCAAGGGCTGATGGGAGCCGCGTATGTCGGGCTTTTCGAGATGGGGGTCACATTTGTACTCTGGTCAACCGCTTTGAGGCTCAGCTCAACCACCGCAAAGGTCAGCAGCCTGGCCTATATCTCACCATTCCTGTCTTTATTGATAATTCGTGCTGTCCTGGGTGAACAGATTAAGGCGGCAACTCTTCTGGGGCTTGTGCTCATAATGGCTGGGATAATATTACAGGCGATATATAATCGCAGCCCTGATAAACCGAGTATTCCCGAATAGGAAGAAGCTCCCCTGAAGATGCCAGGGACTTTTCGAAGTAAAAATTAATTGTAATACTGTTTAATCCTGTGCATAATGGTCAAAAATATTCAGGTTCTAACTCACTTTAAAAACTATAAGAGAAAGGGATAATATGGCGGAATCAGACTACTCGAAATATATTCTAAAGGAGCCAAAAGGGCAGTTGCATGACGGGACTATATTTGAAGGTTTTCTGGCCAGCCCGGATAAACTGGGTCTGGATTGTCAGATACTGTTCTCTACGATTACAGAAGCCGATCTCACAGGTGATGAAAGAGAGCCGCATGTGCACGATTTCCCTCATGTTATGTGCTTTTTCGGCAGCAATCCCTTTGACAAGTATGATTTTGACGCGGATATCGAGTTTTATTTGGGCGGGGAAAAACAGATAATCAACTCGCCATCCATAGTGACTGTTCCGGCGGGACTGGTTCATTGCCCGCTTATATTCAGGAGAATAGGCAAACCTGTCATGTGGGTGGAGATTATGCTGACTTCCCATTACGACAGGGTATAATCAGTTATAATGGGTCAAATCAAGAAAATAGTGATAACAGCGCTGACCTTTGTCTCCGCGATTGTCATATCCGGCGCGCTGTTCTGGATATCCGGCCGGTTTATCAGGAGCATATTGAGCAAGAACTATCTTACTCAGGTTCTTGTGGGGGAAGGCCCGATAATAGGATACAATGCCGATGGGACGCCCCTGTATGAAGAGATATCCCTACAGGGGCTGTTTTACTATTTCGGCATCATGATATTTATTATACTTCTTACCTATCTCTTTTACAGAATGATGATAAGGAAGAAGAAAAATGGAAAAAAGATAAAAAAGGTTAAAGGTGCTAAACCCCTTCAATAATCTGTTCAACTGCAACAACCGGCCCGTATTTTTTCTTTAAGGCCAACAGACCCTTTTTCTGTTCCTCGTAGATCTCAAACAACTTCTCCGGTATATTCTCCTCTTTTCTGTAGGCCTCTTCCTGAAGATCAATCCTGGCGATAATATTGTCCACATAAAAGGAAAACTGCCTGTCATAGAGATCCTTTCCATAGTCTTTCCCTATCCCCGCAAAAAGGTCCTTTAGATCTTCATACATGGGGATAAAACCGATAGGCGTTTCGATGGCCTCAACGTCATTATTGGCCCTTCTCTCAAGCCACTCGAGCCAGACCTTCACATCCCTTTTCTCTCCCAGAAGGCCGCTGCCTTTGCCGCCTCTGGCCTCATGTGTGAGAAAGTAGTTCAGCCCGGCCATGACAGGTTTGACAATGAGTTTGGCCGAGTTGAAAAAGGCGAACTGGGCGTCCATATAATCGGCCAAAGGGCCTGGGATAAAGGGTTCATTGGCCCATGGCTGTCTCCTTATCCCCTTTGCCCCCAGCTCTGTTGCAGTGGCCTCGGAAAGCACGGACGCGCCGATGATAACGCCATGATCCGGGCTTTTTGCCACCCACAGGGGAGGCATGGTATCCGCGTCACGACCGCTGTATGTGATTACCTTTATCTCCACTCCCCCGGGGTCTTCACCCGCCTCCGGGTTATAGTTGCCTATGGAAATATTGGGAAGCGTAATCCTGGCGTTCGGATGGGATATGGGCACAGGGTTGCCTTTTTCATCGGTCTTTCCTTTCCACCATTCACCCTGATAATTGACGCCTTTTTCAGGGACATCCTCACCGCTCCCCACCCAGTGGGGTTTTTTATCTTTATCAACAAGGACGTTTGACCATATTACTTCAGAACCTTCTTCTCTGAGACACTTTATAAGCCAGGGATCTCCCTCGGGATTGACATCCTGGACTATTCCGAATATTCCTTTTTCAGGATTAATGCCCCTGAGTGTCCCATCTTCCGCTATCCACAGTTGAGCAAGGTCGTCGCCGATAAAATCTGAGCCCACCATGGCGGTTGTGGTTTTACCGCAGCCGGAGGGCGCGGCGCCGGCTATGTATGTTTTTCTCCCCTCAGGCCCTGTGACTCCTGTGATAAACATATGTTCAGAAAGTTCCTTGCCTTTTTTCATGAAGGTTGCAATATCAACGGCAAATCGATGATTCCCCTTTTTCAATAAAAGGGTGTTTCCCGCGTAGGTGAAAAACATGGAAAAGGTTGTAAGCCAGCTCCTGTCCATAAAGACCCTTGCCCTGTGAAAATCTTCAGGCCGGTTAAGTCCCTGTGAATGGACATTGGTAAAGAAGAATCCCTTGCGGCTGACCTCCTGATCAAACCGGTCATATATATTTCGGTAAAGGATGTTCGCGGAATGCATGACATAGGTGGAAGTGGTGATTTTGAGCGCGGGCGAGGAGGCTTCCGCTCCCAGTGGCCCTCTGCTGTAAAATCCCAGGAAAAGTGTCATTTCCCTGGCGATCCCCTTCATATGTTCCTCAATATATTCAAGGGCGTCATCTCTCAGGTATTTATTGGCAAGTGTGCTGCCCTTGTCCCCTTCATTCAGTATATAAAATGTCTTGTCAATGACACGGCCCTGCTCCTCGGGAAGATCAAAGTGAATGGTATGATCCTTAATAGCCAAGGGGGTTTCCTCGCCTTTTCTGATACCGAGATCTTTTATTGTTTCGATATCTTTCTCAGATCCTGAATTAACAAACAGGGATTCGGGCTCCATCATTGAAACCGCATTGGCGAGTTTAAGAATAACCTCTTCATTGGTGATGAGGTGGAGTTTTTCAAGGGTTTCAGGGTCGCTTTTTTTCCTGAAAAGTGTTTTTGCCTGGCCGATTGTTTTAATTCCGCCAATCTTTGCCAATATATCAGCGCCTTTTTTTAATTCCAGCATTTGGTTCTCCTTTTATTCACCAGACACAGGTGTCGATGTCATTCTTTTTTAAACACGAAAACAGATATCACAGCAATGGTTTTCGGATTAATATTTCAGCATGTTATGGGAGATCTTGAATAACAGTGAAACAACCTGATGGTGTGCAATTATTCTATTCAAAACCGGGTCATTTACCAGGGGCAGATATAAACCATGAATTATGTTATATGTCAAGCCAAATTGAGTTCTGAACCGGAACTCTGTGTGTTATTTGAAGAAAAATATTGACCCTGTGATGAAAATGTTATTTATTAAAAAGTTCGTTTGTGATCAGGGTGATATGTATATTTTAATACAGGTATAAAAATGATTATTATCGGGATTAAACTGACTGCCGGGGGCATGGGAATTGTTTTCCTGTTTCTTGTAATCCTATATCTTATTTTACTGCTCTCAGGCAGATTATTATCACCGGTAAGCGCCGCTGAATTGGCATCAATAGAGGCAGAGGAGAGGGTAAAGCAGAAAAAGAGGAGATCAAACGCGGAACAAGGAGCGCTTATCCCCGTTATAACTGCCGCTGTTACGGCCTATCGCAACAGAAAAAAGAGCTAACTACCGAGCAAATAAAAAACTTAGAGGATAACATGTTGAAAAAAATACGATTTCTGGACACATCCTTTCGCGACGGGTTCCAGTCTGTTTTTGGGGCGAGAGTACTCACGGATGACTTTATTCCGGCGGTTGAGGCTGCTGTGAACGCTGGTATAGAACACCTTGAAGCGGGCGGAGGCGCGCGTTTTCAAAGCCTTTTCATGTATTGCGGCGAATCGGCCTTTGACATGATGGACAGGGTAAGAGAGGCTGCCGGGCCTGAAACCAGCCTGCAGACTCTCGCGAGGGGTATAAACGTTGTTGCCCTTTCTGCCCAGCCTGCGGACATGATCGATCTTCATGCCCGAATGTTCAAGAAACACGGAATTACGCATATAAGGAATTTTGATGCCTTAAATGATGTGCGTAATCTGATCGTTTCGGGAAAATGCATTAAGGATGCCGGACTTCACCATCAGGTTTGCATAACAATGATGGAACTGCCTCCCGGTTGCAGCGGCGCGCATGATGTTGCATTTTACATGAAGACCCTGAGAGAAATCCTTGATTCGGGCCTGCCCTATGATTCTATCTGTTTCAAGGACGCCTCAGGCACTTCCAATCCCAATAAGGTATATGAAACTATCAAGGCCGCGCGAAAACTTTTGGGTTATAAAGATGTGATATGGATGCATTCACATGAGACAGCCGGTGTCGGCATAGCTCAATACCAGGCTGCCATTGAGGGGGGAGCCGACGGGGTTGATCTTTCCCGCGCGCCCCTGTCAGGAGGAACCTGCCAGCCCGATATACTTTCAATGTGGCATGCACTCAAGGGAACGGACTACACCCTGGATATAGATTATGTGAAAATCATAGAGGCCAACCGGGTTCTTGAGGAGTGCCTCAAGGATTATTTTTTCCCTCCCGAGGCTCGGCAGATCTCCTCAGAAGTGATTCTCTCTCCCATGCCCGGAGGGGCTCTTACATCAAATACCATGATGATGAGGGATACAGGGACGCTGGACCTTTATCCGAAAGTGATAGAGGCCATGACAGAGTGCGTGGAACGGGGAGGATTTGCGACATCGGTTACTCCTGTCTCCCAGTTTTATTTTCAACAGGCCTATACGAATGTAACCCAGGGCAAGTGGACAAAAATTACAGACGGGTATGGTGATATGGTGCTTGGTTATTTTGGGCGCACACCTGTTGCCCCTGATCCTGAGATAGTCAAACTCGCGGAAAAACAGCTTGGAAAACCTGTCTTTAAAGGCGATCCCATAGAGATTCTTGAGCCGGGCGTACCAAAGGCCGAGAAGATTCTCAGGCAGGAAGGACTGCCTGTAACAGATGAAAATATCTTCATTATCGGCGCGCTGGCCACGGCCGGTGGAAACAAGGGGCTTGATTTTCTTAAAGGGAGCAGGCCAATAAATGTGAGAAAGGTGTCAAAGGCATCAGAAGGGGAGACCTTGGCGGAACCGGCCCGGAAGGCCCATGCTTCTGTGCAGGAAACAGGAGAATACATAGTAACTGTTGAGGGAACGCCTTATCACGTAACAGTTGAAGAGGCATCGGGTAAAATCAGCACAGCGGAACCCCTTAATGCCTCTGCTTCAGGGAAAAAAGAACCGGGCGCCCATGAGGTCAGGACAAAGATGCATGGTGTTGTAGCCCAGGTTCTTGTCTCAGCAGGGGACAGGGTTCAGACCGGGGAGAGCCTTGTAATCATTGAGGCAATGAAGATGGAGACCCCTGTTGTCGCCCCTGTTTCAGGAGTAATAAAGACTGTTGACGTTATAAAAGGTGATGTGGTCAAGTCCGGGCAGATGATCCTCACTATATCATAGATCGGAGATATAAATAATGGGCAAGAGACCATTTTTGACAGCCCTCATGTTGATTATTCTTCTGACTTTGTCACAGGCTGCCCTTTGCCTTGAAAAACAGGAAAAAGCCGCGTCAGGGCCTGTACAGGAAACAACCATGTCAGAGATACTTGGGGAGTTTGTCAAAAGTACAGGCATCTACAGTTTTTTTTCTCCGGAAAAGAAGATATGGACAGATGGGTTTGGCAGGGTGGTGATGATCTGTATCGGCGCCCTGCTCCTGTTTCTGGCGATTAAGAAGGGTTTTGAGCCCCTTATACTCCTTCCAATGAGCATCGGGTGCATACTGGCCAATATACCGGTAGCGGGACTTACCGAACCTGGCGGGATACTATATTATATATACGAAGTCGGCATAAAAACCGGGTTATGCCCCTTGCTTGTATTCATGGGAGTGGGGGCCTTAACGGATTTCGGCCCTATGATAGCCAATCCCAAGACAGTTATCTTAGGCGCAGCGGCCCAGTTCGGCATATTTGTCACCCTTATCGGGGCATTGATCATCTCCGATGTTGTCCCGGGCATCAACTTCAGCCTTTTAGACGCGGCCTCCATAGGTATAATAGGAGGCGCCGACGGACCGACCGCTATTTTTCTCTCCAGCAGATTGTCCCCGCACCTTCTGGGACCAATCGCCATAGCGGCGTATTCCTATATGGCGCTTGTTCCGATTATTCAGCCGCCCATAATGAGAATGCTGACCAGCGGCGAAGAACGAAAAATTCAGATGACCCAGCCGAGATATGTGGGAAAACTGGAAAAGATACTTCTGCCCCTGACGGTCCTTCTGCTGAGCCTTGTCTTTATTCCCGCGGCGGGCGCGCTTATTGGTTTTTTCACGTTCGGGAATCTTATGAGGGAGTGCGGGGTTGTTGAGCGTCTTTCACAGACAACCCAGAACGCGCTTATCAACATTGTTACCATATTTCTCGGTCTGGGAGTGGGCTCAAGGCTGATGGCTGAAAGCTTTCTCAAACCGGATACAATAGGGATTCTGATTCTCGGGGCCTTTGCATTCAGTATCGGGACCGCATCGGGGGTTCTGATGGCAAAGTTTATGAATCTATTTTTAAAAGAAAAGATCAATCCCCTTATCGGATCAGCCGGAGTCTCGGCCGTTCCCATGGCTTCCAGGGTGAGTCATAAACTGGGTCTGGAGGCTGATCCCGACAACATGCTTCTCATGGCTGCTATGGGCCCGAATGTGTCCGGAGTAATCGGTTCAGCCGTGGCAGCGGGCATACTCCTTACATTAAAACCTCTCCTGATGTGATGTGCATTAATAAAAAAAGGAATAAATATTATGAACTCTGAAAAAATTACTTTTAAAGACGAATCCCTCATTGTGCCGGATCATCCTGTCATACCCTATATTGAGGGTGACGGCATAGGGCCGGATATATGGAAGGCCGCAGTGAAGGTATTGAACCATGCAATAGAGATATGCTGGAATGGTAAAAGAAAAATCACATGGAAAGAGGTGCTTGCCGGTGAAAAGGCATTTAAAGAGACTGGAGAATGGCTGCCGGATGATACTGTCGATGCGTTCAGAAAATACAGGGTGGGAATAAAGGGGCCGCTAACCACTCCCGTTGGCGGGGGCATAAGAAGCCTTAATGTGGCGCTTCGGCAGGTGATGGACCTTTACGCCTGTGTAAGGCCTGTAAGATATTTCCCCGGTGTGCCGAGTCCTGTGAAAGATCCGCAGAAGGTGAATATGGTGGTCTTTCGTGAAAACACCGAGGATGTCTACGCCGGGCTTGAACTTGAATCGGGTAACGCTGAAACACATCGCCTGATAGAGTATCTTAAAGATGAATATAACTGGGACATACGGCCTGATTCCGGGATAGGAATAAAACCCATAAGCAGGACAGGAAGCAGAAGACTTGTCAGGGCAGCGATAGAATATGCCATTGCCAAAGGACGAAAAAGCGTAACACTGGTGCACAAGGGCAATATACAGAAGTTCACGGAAGGGGGGTTCAGAAAATGGGGTTACGAACTCGCAAAGGAGGAATATTCTGGCAAGACTATAACATGGGATGAGTATGTTGAATCCGGGTTTCAAGGCAGGATACTGATAAAAGATGCCATAGCGGATATATTTTTTCAGCAGGCCATTACAAGGGCTGATGAGTTTGACGTAATAGCCACAATGAATCTGAATGGTGACTATATATCAGACGCCCTTGCAGCTCAGGTGGGGGGTATAGGCATGGCGCCAGGGGCCAATATCAATTATGAGAGCGGTTTTGCGATTTTTGAGGCAACCCACGGCACCGCCCCAAAATACGCCGGACTTGACAAGGTCAATCCCTCTTCGCTCATCCTGAGCGGGGCAATGATGCTTGATCATATGGGCTGGCCTGAGGCTGCCAGAAGGATAGAATCAGGGCTTGAAAAATGCTTTGTTTCAAAAAAGGTGACCTATGATCTTGCCAGATTAATGGACGAAGCTAAGGAGGTCTCCTGCTCAGAATTTGCTGACACTGTTTGTGAAAATATTGAATGATTGAACTCTTGAACCGGGAAGTATATAATTTGAAATAAAATTATACTGGGGAGGCAGTTATGGCAGATGGATTGAATGTGGTAATTGTCGATGATGATAAAGAGGTCTGTGAAGCGGTATTTGAGATAATCAAGAGGTTTTATACCTGGGGAGATGTCCTTGCATTTACTGATGCTGAAGAGGCAATAAACTACTGCCGGAACCAGAATTCAGGGGTCGCCATATTTATTGTCGATGTGTTTTTGTCCGATTCCACGGGTTTTATATTCCTTGATTCAATAGCAGAAAAGTACCCGATGGCCTATGAGGATGCCATAATGATGTCCGGAAACGCCAGTGATGATGTGGTTAACATGTGCGTGGCCTCCAATATCACGCACCTGCTGGAAAAACCCGTTAAGGCCTATGCGCTTCAACTTGCTGTAAGGGGGGTGGTCAACAAATACATCAACTTCGCGAAAAGACTGCTGAATGACCCGGATTTTGCTGAGGATATATCGAGATTCTGAATCTTAAAATCTTTTTATGACATAATTCGTTATTGCATTTTGTATCGCACTGATGTTGTTACTGAGAATCTCGAAGTGCGACAAAAAAATTCATGGAGAAAACCATGAAAGTCAAATGCGCCAGATGCCTTTTACAGTTTGAAATTCCTGATGACCGGTTGCCTGTGGGCAAGGAAATTGCCTTTCCATGCCCCAAATGCAAAGAGACAATTGAGATCGATTTGCGATCCGAACAGGAAAAAGACGGCCTGATATCAGAAGACGAACAAAAAGATTACATCAAAGGCGAGGCGCTTAAAAAAAGGATATTAAGACATATCAAAGACCTTCCTCCAATGCCCCGGACAGTGATGAAAGCGCGTGAGATTATTGCAGACCCCAATTCCAGCTTCAAGGATCTGGCTGATCTGTTTGAAACCGATCAGGCGATGGCCGCAAAGATTTTAAAACTAGCCAACTCGCCCTATTATGGAATGGGAGGCAAGGTCTCCTCTATCCAGCACGCTTCCGTGGTTCTCGGATACAGGACACTGGGTGAGCTTATTACTATGGGCGGGACATCAAATCTTCTGGGTAAAAATCTTGAGGGTTATGGACTGGATGCAGGAGATCTGTGGAAGCATAGCATTGCAGTGGCCTTTGGATCAAAGCTGATAGCTAATATTAAACAACCTGAAATTGCCAATGACGCCTTTACAGCCGGGTTGATCCATGATGCAGGCAAATTGATTCTTGATAAATTTATTGCGGAACGATGGGAACTGTTTGAAAGATTTATGAGTGATGGGGAGCACACATTTCTGGAGGCTGAGAAGGAGATACTCGAACTGGATCACTCAGAAGCTGCCTTCGAAGTCTGCAAGGCATGGAATGTCCCCAAACATATTACTATTGCCATAAAATACCATCATCATCCCTCCGGTTCCAATGACAGCCTGCTGGCCTATATCGTTCATATGGCGGACGCGGTCTCTATGATGGCAGGGCTTGGCATGGGAATAGACGGGGTGTTATACAAAATGGATGAGAATGCAATGGGGTTTCTCGATTTAAACGAACAGGACATAGAAAAAATAATGACTCAGGTGATTACCGCCGCAAAAGAGTTATCCGGACATGATATAAGTTAGCGCCTTGACAAGGGATATATTATGAAAAAAATCAATGAACAGGATTTAATCGATGAAATCCGGTTCGATATCAAAGAAAAGGACATGATAAAGGGCAAGCTTGTTCTTGCCGCGCTGGATTTTGTAAGCCGTGAAACCCAGAAAAAAGCCCTTTTCGAGGTCAGCCGCGCCGAGGATGATTTTTCCATTCCATTACTGACGAACGTTATAGCCAACAGCATCAAATTGATCAAAACTTTCCCTCAGTTGAAAGAGACCCTGGTTTCAAAAATACTGGACAGTCCCCATGTACTTTTAAAATTACTGCTGGACTCAGTTGAAAATAAGGAGAAGATCCTGCTCATAGAAACAGCCGGAGAGCTGCAGCTCGATAAAGCGGTTCCTGTTCTTTTTGATATTTTGAGAGAAGAGACTGATCCTGAGATCACAAAATCCATTATAGATGCATTGGGTATGATAGGGCATTCGTCGGCAGTGGATGCCATTAACGAATATCTTTTTTCGGGTGACAGAGAAATCGTTATCGCCGCCATAAGGGCTTTGGGAGAGATAGGAGACGCTCAGGCGGTAAAAAGTCTTTCGGGTAGACTTGGGAGAGAGATTGATATTGATATGATGATTCTTGACAATATCGCGAAGCTTCAGATTACAGAGGCATATGAGAAACTTAATGAGATCCTGGGCTCCGGATTTGTCCATCTAAGGACCCATGCAAAGAAAAAGCTGGTTGAAATAGGCTCAATCAGTATTCGTTTTATGATAAAAAATCTTAATTCCAGTGTCCCTGACGTTGTAATTCATTCATTGAATGTTTTGGGCGACCTGGGCGATGATTCCGCCATTCCGCATATAAGGAAGCTTATTTTCAATGGACCCGAAGATCCTAATGTCCGTTTTGCCGCCTACGAGACTCTGGGAAGACTTCCGCTGGATAAAGGGGCCTTCGCCCTTGCCTCCGGTCTTGAAGACCCTGTTGATAATGTGAGATCCGCCGCCGCAAGGGCGATAGACCGGAATTATAATCCGGTTCTGGGAGGCGGCATAAAAAATATGATACAGGGCGGAGGCGCTCATGCCATTAATATTATTGCCGCGATAATAGACACCCAGTGCGGCAGAATCTTTATGGACCTTTTTGAGGATGAGCAGTTTAAGTCTCCGGCAATCAAGTATCTGATAAAGAAGGCGCACCCGGAGACAAAGGCATTTTTCACCAGACTACTTATGGATACCGGTTATAAAGATCTGGCGCAACAGATCGCCCCTGAAAGAGAAGTAAAAGAGAGCGACAGACTGAAGGTGTTTGCGATTGATGATTCCCGCATGATCCTGAACATCTACAGGAACATACTCCATAGTTTGAATTGCGAATCCAGGCTTTTTGAATTTCCCGCCGGGGCCCTGGAATGCCTTGGCAGCGAGAAACCCGATATTATCCTGACCGATTTAAATATGCCGGACATCTCCGGCATTGATCTTACCAGAAATGTGCGGAAGACATATAGCAAGGATGAATTGCCCATAATTATGATCACCACTCA
>CAZJOB010000005.1:27622-28999 GCA_964547435.1 uncultured Desulfatiglans sp.
GAGGGAAGAGATAAGGATGCAGCCTACGCCGCCGGCATAAACGGATTGCTGCATAAACCCTTTTCCGAAGGTCAGATAGGAAAAGTCCTGAAAAAATTTACTGGCTATAGATAATTTGAATACAATCTGTTGAGGCAGTAATTAACTGCATTAATAAATAACCTTTAGGTTGTGGGCCAGATGTGTGTTGACAAATTACCGTTAAGGCGGTAGATTCGTTATTAATTTTTTGTTTTCTCATGAAATAATCCTTTTTATCGTATTATTTACTTCTATGGCGGCAATAATCAATTTTGAAATTATAAAAGAGATTGGAACCATTGTTCGTTTTCACCGAAAACAGGCAGGATTATCCCGCATAGAATTGGCTGATATTGCAGGTGTAGGGAAGACAGTTGTCTATGATATTGAAAATGGCAAGGAATCTGTTCGGTTGAACACACTGTTAAAGATTCTTGGTTCCCTCAATATCTCAATATCCATTGACAGCCCGCTCATGGACCAATTCAAGGCAGGTGATAATGAGGAAGGCTAAAGTATTAATGCATGATATCCATGCCGGCACCCTGGAGGAAATAGATCCGCGCAAGGCCTATAGGTTCACCTATTCCAAAGGTTGCTGGGCAGCCTGTGAATGGGGACAATCCTATTAAAATTAAATGACTGATTTTCTATTAAATTACTGAAGAGGGTCTCAGTTTATATGATAGAAACGGAGGGAAGCGCTACATGACAGTATCCAAATATGAGAAATTTGCCGTTCGAAAACCGATTCGCGAAGCAGGTTGGCCTGATGTGAAAGGCATCCTGACGCCTCCCATGACCTTTTTGAGCAGCAGACAGGTCCCTGATGTCGAATATTATATCGAATTAAGCTGGATTTATGATATTCCGCAGCCCAATCCTTATGTGGGGGAGCAGGTTCTCGACTATGATGAGTTATTGATCTTTATTGGCAGTAATCCCGATACACCCCAGGATCTGGGCGGCACCATTGAATTCTATCTCGGCGGCCAGCAGATTATCTTTAATACCACGACATCTGTTTTTATTCCCGGGGGAACTCCCCGTGGTCCTGTGACCTGGAAAGAGTTTCATCGCCCCCATATGCAAATGTCCATGATAATGGGCACAGGTGATCCTTTTGCGGATTCAGACCACAGCAGCATCAGACAAACCGGTAACTCTGCCCCTGTGAAAACGAAAAACATTGACTATGAGCAATATGTCATCCGCAGTCCTTTAAGGGAAGCAGGCCCGAATTTTGTAGAAGGCCGGCAGAATCCCACCATGACCTATCTAAGCCGAAAACAGATCAATATTGTCAACAATTATATAGAATTCGGATGGATCTGGGACGTGCCCAAACCTTCTATG
>CAZJOB010000006.1:0-4757 GCA_964547435.1 uncultured Desulfatiglans sp.
CCTCCATCTTGGTCTGTGTATCCGCCAGTTGTCTGTTATATTCCGCGGCACGAATTTGGTATGTATTTACCCGATTTCCCGCGTTTCTGAGGAGGGGCTGGCTTATAGAGGCGGACAGGCTCGCCGTGTTTGACGGATTCAGAAAGCTGAAGGCATTGTTGGTCTTGCGTTTATAGTCAAGCAGGTCAACCTTCAGCTCGCCTCCTGTCCTGAGGGGCATAGCCACACCAAAACTGCCATATACAGTATCCTGCTGACTGGCCTCAAGAGCCGTATAGGTGGGCGAATCTGTCTTGGTGTACTGTATCATTCCGCTGAATGTTGCCTCAAACCTCGCCTCTTCCTGATTCACCCGTTCTGCTGCAATAGTCGGACTAATGAGCTGAACCCTGAGATCCAGGTTGTTTTCCAGTGTCATGGCCCGGCATTCTTCAAGCGAGATATTGATCTCAGGGAGTTCAGGAGCAACAGGGCTGTAGGCCGGGGTCTCTTCCTTTGCCTCTTCCAGATTAATAGTCTCAATCTGTCTCAGGGTGTTCGTGTCCGGTTTAAAGGTGTAATAGTCCGAATCCCCGCTCAAAAATGGGACACAGCCTGTAAAGACAAAAACCACTGACCATATAAGAATAAAGAGCCCGATCAACGTCAATTTTTTTGATACTATTTTACACATAACCAAAAGCCTCCATAATATATTTATTTTTAAAATCTAATTTCCAAGCATCTTTTCACGCTGTTCCACCCGCGAAAATGTCAGCAGGGTAATAGCGATAATTAACAACACAAAGAGTATCCGGTTTTGTACAGTCCAGGCAAAAAGCACCTCGGCATCCCCGTTTTTAATGGCAAGGGGATTGAAGAACGGGGATATTCGAATCCGGTTTCCCCCAAAGCTTGAAAACAGGCCGTTCAGGGCAAGCAAAGTCACCGAAGCCATAATGCCGGTTATCTCGCTTCTGAATAAGGCCGAAAAGGCCATCCCCATTACCATATAAAACACGGCGGCCTGAAGCGCCCCGTAAAAGGAAACAAAAGGAAATTCTGTCAAAAATACTGCGATCACAATGGACAGTATTATTAGACTCGAAAATAGCAGGCAAAAGCAGGCCGCGATCTTGGCCAGCCAGATTCTATGGCATCCTCCGGGAACAGTATAGGCAATCTCCAGTGTGCGGCGGTCTATTTCATCGGCTATAATGCGCACGCCGAGCCCTATTGCAATGACAGTTAAGGGCAGCTCCATCAGGGCCTGCGCGTTCATCGGCTCAAACCCTTTTTCCCTTAAACCGACAAGAAGAAAAAACACCTGAAGCAGAGGCCATAGAACAGGCAAAAGTATGACGATCCAGAAGCGCCTTCCCGCAACGAGCTGAGCGGATAAAAACATGAGCCTGATGTAGTCCTTTATTCTGCCTGATATTTTATCTTTCATTATTATGCAAAAACCTCATTCAATTTATTTAATAGTCAAAATAGAAATATTTGTTACAAATTTAATCTTGTTGAACTCGTAAAAAGTCCCGGAAACGTCATTCCCGCGCAGGCGGGAATCTATAAGTGCCTGAAATGACTGGATTCCGGCTTTCGCCGGAATGACGAAAAATGGTGTTTTTCGACTTTTTACGAGTGCAACAATCTTACATCCTTCCCTTTCCATACCCTACAAGCTTAAGATATCCGTCCTGAAGAGTGGGCTCCACCTTCGTCGCGTGAGGCAGGGGCCGGTCTGTACAGAGGACACGCACCCTTGAAGATCCGTCTTCCTCCGGAAGCCGGTCTACTATAAGGGCCTCATCCGGCAGGGAATTTTCTTCTTCCGGCCTTAACAGCAGATCCCATACCCTGCCTTCCGCTTCTTTGGTCAGCATTTGGGGTTTTCCGTCGAACACCATTCTGCCGCCGGCCATCACAATAACCCTTTCACACGCCACGGCCACATCCTCCACTACATGAGTGGAGAACAGCACTATTCTTGTTTTTGAAAGCTCTGATAACAGGTTTCTAAACCTGATGCGCTCTCTGGGATCAAGACCCACTGTAGGCTCATCCACAATAATCACGGCAGGAAGCCTTAAAAGGGTCCTTGCTACTGCAACCCTCTGGCGCATTCCTCCCGAATAACCTCCTATTTTTCTGTCGGCCTGTTCAGAAAGCCCCACTTCATTAAGCAGGAGGTCTATTCTTTCCTTTCGCTCTTTTTCACTTCCTATATTGTATAAAAGCGCGTAATAATCCAGATACTCGCGGCCTGTCAGATTATTGGGAAGTCCGAAGTCCTGAGGGAGATATCCGATCCATCGTGCGAGATAGCGGCGGATCTTTTTTATGGGAACCCCGCCCAGATGAATGTTGCCCAGAGAAGGCTCCAGTATCCCGGCGAGCAATCGCAAAAGCGTTGTCTTGCCTGCGCCATTGGGGCCTAATATTCCCAGCATTCCGTGTTTTATGCTGAAATGGACATTATTCAGGGCCTCCACATCCCTTTTGGGAAGGTCAAGGCCGAACACCCTTAGGCTGATCCACCTCCATAATGACCTGGATCTTCTTAGAAAACCCCTGTCCAGTCTCGCCTTTATATCTCCCCTTGCCAGATGTCTGGCCGTATTTCGCCCTGTCTGGACCAACAGTATAACAGCAGCAATCAGGATCAGCGCAAGGGGCTGAAGTCTTACATTTTCTATCTTTAATACAGGCAGAAGATAATAGTAATATCCGATAAGGATAAAGATGATCCACGGTATCAGAATGACCATCAGGTTTTCGATACCTCCCGGCAGGACCCTTCCAATCTCATCACTCTTTCCCCTTAGACGTCTTACCTGTAACAGCAGTTGTCCGGCCATAAAGGCGCAGGTAAATGAGAATACCAGTCGCCACCACATGCTGTTCACGAAAAAGGCCAGATATCCCGCACCTGCCAGGAGAACGATAAGCGTAATAATCGGTTTCAGGGCATCTCCCGGCAGAAAGGGCCTTCCCCCCATTGCCAGAACCTTCTCTGCAAAATGTTCTCCCATGCGCCATGCGTGTCCTATTGGGCCGGGTTTTCCATAGACCTTTCGCAGATACTTCACCTCCATAAGCGGAGGACCATCCTTGGATTCAGGCTCCGGCAGTTCAGGCCTTCTGAAGATAAAAATTGTTAAACCCAGCATTACGCCTGCAACCAGTATGGTCGTTGTTATCTGCCATGTCATGGTGGTTATTCTGTCAAACATAAAGAGCGGAGTGAGAACAGCGGTTGTCGCTGCCAGCCAGGCCACGACAATCCAGGGACCGAGACGCCTGAAGATATTATCCAGCCGGTTCAGAAACACAAATCCCATGGGTATAACGAGAAGAGTAAGCAGGCTGGAGGTTGTGAGACCTCCCATTACCACAACGGCAAAAGGAGGCCAGATCTCGTTTTCACTGCCCGTAGCCAGCGCGAGGGGCCACAGGCCGGCGACGGTTGTGCAGGTCGTCATCAGGACAGGTCTGGTCCTTTCTCTTACCGCAGCAAGTGCCGCTGCCCCGGCGCTGAATGCACCGTGGAGTACCCTCTGCTGCATGCGGTCCACAAGAAGGATGGCCGGGTTGACCGTCAGACCCAGAAGGGCCACGGCGCCCGCTCCTGCCATCAAATCGAACGACATGCCTGCAAGAACCAGCGCCCATATGGCGCCAAGGATGGTAAGCGGAACGGAAAGCAATATCAGAACCGGCATGGTAAGAGATTCAAATGTAATCGCAAGCACTGCAAACAGCATGAGTATCATGGGCGCCAGCAGTTTTTTAAACCAGCCTGTAGCCTCTTCTTCGGCAGGGGGGTCTATGATATATCCTTCAGGGCGGTGCACTTCGCGTATCATGGCGCGTATTTTTTCGTAAAGAGATTCACGCGACGGTCCGGAAGCCGGCACATCACCGCTGAAACGATAGAACACGCTCAATTCCCGCCTTCCATTATGGTGCTGTATCTTTGCCGGCGGCGGCATCTTCCGCGCATCGGCTACAAGACCAAGAGGAACCACTCCCGCGGAGGTCAGCAGGCGTATCTGCTCCATCTTCTGATTTATTCGGCCGGAATATTTTTCATAGGATCTGACCGTCAGGGGAATTTCGCGTCCATCGGCCATAGTCAGGCCGATACGCATTTCCGACCCTTCCCGGCTGAGGGCGCCCAGCACAGGAAGGACCTGATCGGGTGTAAGTCCCAGGCTGGTGAGAATAAAGTGATCAGGAGTCACATGGAGTTCCTCCTGCGCTTCTCTGGCTGAAATCCATACCCCATGGCTGCCTATTTCCGGGATCGAGGAGAGCCTTTCCTTTATTGATTCAGCCAGAATTGTCAGTTGTCTGGTATCCGGACCGGAGAGGACGATTTCCGCTGCGCCCTGCCCGAAAATAGACGCCTGCCCTCCCTGATCGGAACTGTTGCCGCCGGAGCTTTCCTCCGAGCGAATCTTCCAGTTCTTGAGTCGCTTTGCAGCTTCTCTTATGGTTGACCGCACCTTTGTCGCGGTCAGATCATCGGGCCTTTTATCCTTTTCCACAAGCTGAATGGTAATAGACGCGTCTTCCTCCTGAATCATGCTTTCAACATATCTGACGCCTTTAAGATCAAGTGCGGCCTGTTCCAGGACACTAAAATCACTGCCTATGGATTCCAGGGTTCCTCCCCGGGGGACATCAACCGCAAGGCGTATCTGATCCGCTTCCTTTGCCTCCTTACCCAGGGTGGTTACAAGGACCCAAGGAAGCGCTATAAAAAGCGT
>CAZJOB010000006.1:4767-28695 GCA_964547435.1 uncultured Desulfatiglans sp.
CAGCGGTTATTGTGGAAATCCATACTGCAGGACGTCTGAGCGCTACCTTTAAAAGACCTCCGAACAGTTCGCGCCCCTTATCGGGCTTTACCAGACCGGCGTAAAGCCTGCGCCGCTCCTTTCGAATCTTAAGCCCTGCTATCGCAGCGGGGGCCGCGAGATGTCTCGCGAGCAGAGGCACCAGGCCGACCGCGACAAGAAGAGAAGAGCCCAGCGGCAGAAGTATAGATACCGCGAGAACCCTGAGCGCGCCCCTTGCCATTACATTTTCGCTGAGAAAGGCGATAGGCAGAAATACAACAGCAGTAGTAACTGTGGCGGCGACAATAGCGCGAATGGTGATTCTTACTCCCTGAACAGCGGCCTTTTCGGGTGAATCGCCCCTTTCAAGCCTTTTTTGAACAGCCTCATAAACGACGATACTGTTATCCACCAGCATTCCGATGCCCACGGCAAGGCCGAAGAGTGTGATTATGTTCAGGGTGAAATCACCGACAAAGAGCATTGACAGGGCCGCGAGAAGACTGACCGGAACAGCCACTCCTACCACGCACACCGCCCTGACCTGTCTAAGGATCAGAAAAAGGATGACAAGGGCAATAATAAAGCCGCTGATTCCCAGTCTTTTGAGACGGGCTATCTGCTTTTCAACAATATCAGACGCGTCAAAGCCCTTTACAAATTCAAGGTTGTATGGCCTAAATTCATCGGTAAGATTCTGAAGGCGGTTTTTCAGTTCCCTGCCGAGCTCAACCAGGTTGGCGCCTTCCTCCTTTAATATGATAAGACCCACGGATGGTTTGCTGTTGACCCGAAACAGCATGTCTCTGCGGCCTGTACTGAGTTCCACATCTGCCACATGGCGAATAAGGACCGGTTTATCAGGCCTGATTCTGATTTCTCCTATGGCATGTATTCCTTCAGGACGGCCGTCAATCATGACAGATGTGCGCCTGTCACTCTCTTCCAGACCTCCAACAAAACTGAACCTGCGCACCGAACGTATGAGAGACGCGCTTACATCGGAAGGCGAAACCCCCATATCGGCGCAGCGGTCAGGATCTATCAGGACGGAAACCTCCTCAGGGGCGCCTCCCGCGATAAAAACACTGCTGACACCCTTGACCGCTGCGAGACGAGGCTGAATGCGTTCCTCAACCAGCGTGCGAAGACTGTTGTTGTCGCTTCCGCCCGCCACCTGAACAATCATCACAAACCTGCTTATTGCAGATGAATCCTGGGCCTCGACATTAATTCTCGTATTTTCCGGCTGATCCCTGGTAAGTTCTATTGCAAGCCGCTGCATCTCAAGCTGACGAACCTTGATATCAGCGCCCGGCTCGAAAGTTACGCGGAAACTGCCCTGCGACCCCTGAACTTCTCCCCATGATTCCTTCATGCCGGGCAGTTCCGAGGCCCTTGCTTCAAGAGGGATGAGTATTTCACGCTCAACAACCTCCGTTTCACTGTTGGGACGAATAAAGGTGACATAGAGCTGGTCGCCTTCCAGGTCGGGAAGGAGTTCTATCGGTATTTTCTGCCATCCGATTACACCAAGCAGCACGATGGCCAGAAAAAACATGGATATGGCCACGGGCCGGCGGATAAGGTAAAAATACCAGTTCATCATTTACTCCGCCTAAACCTGAGATGGTCAAGTACCAGATACAGACAGGGTATGACAAAAATCGAAAAGATCGTGGATGCTGTAATTCCGCCTATTATGGTAAGGGCCAGAGGCGCCCTTAACTGAGCCGCCTCTCCAAAACCTATTGCCAGAGGCAGCAATGCCAGCACTGTTGTGGAGGTTGTCATTATTATAGGCCTGAGCCTTATTGAAGCAGCCTTTGCCAGGGCCGCGCTGCGTTCGAGGCCTTCCGCCATAAGTTGACGCGCGGTCTGTATCAGAAGAATAGCGTCATTTACCGCTATTCCTGCCAGCACTATGATTCCAAGAAACTGCATTATTCCTATGGGCCTTCCGCCCGGCGCAAGCGCTATTGCGACGCCGACTATGGCCAGAGGGACGGCGGCAAGCACTGTAAGAGGATGTATCAAAGACTCGAAGGTTCCGGCAAGGACCATAAATACCAGAATCAGGGCCATAATGCCGGCCCAGCGCAATTGATCAAAGGTATCCTTCCTTTCCTCTTCTTCGCCTGAGAGCCTTATAATTAAACCGGGCGCCGGGTCTATTTTAGAAAGGGCCGACTCTACAGCGGAACGCGCCTGCGGATATTCCACTCCAGGGGCTATTCGCGCGGTTACTCTTGCCACCCGCCTCTGATCCCTGCGATAAATCTCCAGGGCGCCTTCAATCTTCCTGAATTCCGCGATATCGCTTATGGCAAGACGATGCCCTCTCTCTGTGACAAATGTCAGATTCCCAAGATCAAGGGTCTCTTTGGTTTCCTGAAAGAGCAGCACGTCACGCTCTTCATCTCCCTTTGACAGCCTGGTAATCTCCCTGCCATCAAGAACGCTTTCCAGAAATCGTGAAAGGGTGTCTATATCGACACCAAGAGCGTCACACATTGTCCTGTCCAGGATTACATGCAGTTCCGGAGGACCTCCCTCAAAGGATGACTGCACGTTCCATAATTCGGAAAGGCCATTAAGCATGTCATACAACTTTGCTGCCTGAGCGCGAAGATCATCCAGCGAATGACCGGAAATCTCCACCTGGACAGGCGGGCCGGTTGTCCCGAGCGCCAGGGCAAGGGCGGAACTTCCTGTTTCCCAGGATGCCTCCACGTTCGGAAGTTTATCCACAACGGGCGCCGCCGCCCTGACAACCTGCCCCGCAGTCTTGCCTCCTGTCTTCAGGCTGACAAGTATTCTGGCCGTGTTTTCATCAGTGCGTTCCTCGCGTATTCTGCGGTCGTCATCAGGCAGACGACCCACCTCTGAAAGAATGGCGCTGAGATCATCGCCCGCTGCAAGTTTCAATATCTCCTCTATATTTTCCACTATGGCCTCTGTGGCCTCAACCCTTTGACCCGGAGGACCTGTCACACGAAGTGAAAACTGGCGCGGATCAGCGGGGGCCATCAGTTCGGTTCCCAGGCCAAGCAACTGTATCACGGCCCCTGCCACAAGCAGAAAACTGACCATTACGACGATAAAAGGGCGTCGAAGGAGGCGAAGCACAAGCGCCTCAACACGAGCCTTGCCCGGATCAATGGCCGCTGTTTTTCTGCGCGGAAGGAACCATCCGGCAAGGGCCGGAATCAGCAGCACCGCCACCAGGAGAGACGCTACAAGAGAGACAACAACTGTAAAGGAGAGACCGGACACCAGCCGGGCAGCTAGACCCTGTATAAAAAGAACCGGCAGGAATACTACGCATGTGGTGAGGGTGCTGGCGGTAATGGCGCCTGCTACAACAGAGGTTCCCCTTGCCGCGGCTTCTTCGGAAGAATCGCCTTCGGACCGGCGTCTGAATATGCTTTCTATCACTACAATAGCATTGTCCACCAGCATGCCGGCCCCCAGCGCGAGTCCGCCCAGGGTAAGGAGATTAAGACTATGTCCGGCGAAATGCATGGCAAACAGAGTTGCCATTAACGATACCGGAACCGCCGCGGCTACAACAATCGTGGAACCGGCAGAACGCAGAAACAGTGAGAGGACAAGCACTGCGAGGATTATTCCGATAAGGGCGGCCAGTTCCACATCTTCTATTGCATCTTCCACCAGGGCCGCGTCGTCGTTTACTATTCTAAACTCCACACCCCTGAGATCCGCCTCAAGGCGGTCAAGCGTTTCTCTTACTTTTCTTGATACGGCAACCGTGTTTGAATCCGCTTCCTTATATATGGACAGGCCCACACCCTCTGTGCCGTCAACCCTTACAAGATCGGATATTTCACGATCTGCGTTAATTACCCTGCCAAGATCTTTCACCCTGATCGGCAGTTTATTTTCCCCCTGATTGCCTTCATATTTTACAACCACACCGGCCACATCCTCTATGCTCCGGAAACGGGAAAGGCCGCGCACCAGATAAACGCGGTCATTTTCTTCAATGGTTCCGGCATTGATATCAAAATTGGCCGCCTTTACGCGCTGTTCCAGCATGGCCAGCGTAACACCATGGGCATCCATCAGGTAGCGGTCAAGGATAATCCAGACCTCCTCTTCTCTGCCGCCGGTCACCCTGACCTCGGCCACTCCTTCAAGCTGCTCAAGTGAGGTAGCGATCTGACGCCGCGCGATGCGGCGCAGTTCTCTCAGCCCCGGGTTGCCTTCAGGCGCCACAAGCCCCACAGTAAGCACAGGCATCTGCCTTGGGTCCTGCCGGCGCACCAGCACTTCATCAACATCAGTGTCGGTCGCGATGGGATTTATAGCCTTCTGGACGTCCACAAGGGCGAGATCCATGTCCGCGTGCCAGTCAAAGGTGACTCGGGCAATGAGATTCCCTGTTCGCGCTACCTGGTCAATCGCCCTGATGCCCCGCACCGTGAAAAGGCGTTGTTCAACCTGTTCTCCATACAGCCTTTCCATTTCAGCCGGAGGCCGGTCTCCCGATCTTATGGAAACAAGCACCGTTGGGCTCTTTATATCGGGAAGGAGGTCCAGAGGAAGCCCCTTCCATGAAATCCACCCGAGTATCATGACAGCCGCGGCCATTACAGTCACGGCCACCGGATGTTTTGTCGCGTATCGTGCAAGTGTGTACATTTTATCAGATAGTCCCTGTAACACGAACCCTTGTCTGGTCCGTCAGTGTCTCCATACCGCGAGTGACGATTCGTTCACCCACGGCCAGCCCCTTGATTATTTCAACTATGCGGTCATCGCCCAGTCCCAGTTCAACCTCCTGCATTGCCACCTTCTGACCCTTCAGGATAAAGACCACCCTTTTCCCGCCACGCTCGGTTACCGCCTCCCTTGGCACAACCGGGACATCTATTCGCTGTTCCTTGATTATTTTCACCTCAACGAACATACCGGGCCTGAGCTGTCCATCCGGATTGCCCACTTCCACCTCCGCACGCAGGGCCCTGGTCACGGGATCTATCATAGGCGCAAGCCTTGCAACTTTGCCCTCAAAGAAAATCCCTTCAAAGGCATAATGCCGGACACGCGCCGGAAGGCCCGCCGTCACCCTTGCCATGTCCTTTCCAACAAGGTCAACATCCGCTATAAGGCGGTCTGTCGGGGCAATTCTGGCCACTTCAAAACCCGGTTTCACAAACTGGCCATTGGCAAAGGGCTGGTTCTGATCATTGACATCACGGGCCATCCTCAGAATTACACCGTCAATAGGCGTTACCAGCCTGCTTCGTTTTTCCGCATTGAGACTCTTTTCATATTCAAGTCTGGCGTCCTCCAGGTTTGAATGGGCCTTTAAAAACTCCGATTTGCTTCTGAAACCCTCATCATACAGCTTTTTTGTGGCGTCATAATCGTCTTTGGCGGTCTCAAAGCGTTGAAGGTTGGCCGTTTTGCGTGCAGCCAGCCGCACGTCTTCTCCTGTTATCATTGCGATAACATCGCCCTTCTTTACCCTGTCCCCTTCACTAATACGCTGACCGGCGCTGTTTTCCGCCAGTTCCAGTGCCCCGCCCGTCTCGACTTCGAGCACGATCATTTTGGCTGCCCTGAGAGTTCCTGTGGTTACTATCTGATCCTCCACATTAGCTGTCTCCACACTGCTCACACTTACCGGAACCAGAAATTCCACCTCGTCCGACACATTGTTTCTGCTGCAGCCGGAAAAAATAATGAGGCTCATTAACAGCATAGTAAGAGCAGTAAGGATTAACGAACCTGGGTCTGAGATAGTCTGACTCTTGACAAATATTACTCTTGACATTTTTTCTCCTCTTATCAATTAGCGGCAGAAGGCGACCACCGGATGGCATCCGCCACTATAAAATCTCCATCTGTCCTGTTTGAGACTGCAACTGTTGTTTCCCCTTCCGGAAGATCAAGGCCCTCTGTCAGGTTCCAGCCCGGAGCCGCGGCCTTTGAATCGATACTGATCTCACGCCTGTCTCCATTTGCGTCGGTTACAACAAGATGATATGTCCCCCATTTTTTGTTCAAAAATATATTATTCTTCCATGGAATAAAAAGGCTGAGATCCCATTTGCCCGCACGGTTTATGAACGCGGTAAATACCGCCTTTTTTTCTCCCTCGCCCGCTCCGACAACTGCGAGCGTATGGCGGTACCTGCCAAAACTGCCGATATTTGTTGCGCGCGACCAGGTCGACGGCAGCCTGAAAGCGTTTGCATTCGTTATGGGCAGGCCCTGGTCAGTGGAGACATTGCTCTTTTTCCTGGCGAGAATGCGAAGGCCCCTTGATTTTTTCTCCTCTATCACACTGAACCCAGGATCCAGATCATCCACCTCTATAAAGTCTTCCTGAGGAACTGAATAGATGAGATCTTCAAGACCTTCTACAGCATCTGTGTTTTCGATTTTTGTTACATCTGCAGTATTAAGAGGAAGGTACACTGATTCCCTGTTAAGAGAAAGGTATGGCTCCAGCACTGCATAGGCCGGGGGTGTGGATACAATTATTCCATACTGAATCGCGCTTCTGCCTTCCATGTGTATAGGGTCGCTCTTTACGCCTTCCTGCCTGTTCCCTTCACCCGTGACATAATATACAATGCGGAAAAATCCAGGAGCAGGTTCATCATTTCTTATTGTAAAAAGCATCTGATAGCGGGGGTTACCGTCTTCGGAATCGGAAATCCTGTATATCTTCGATTTTTCGCATATAAATCCCGGCAGGTCCGTGCTTCCCAGCCAGTCGCCCAGCAAAACCCTGAGATCATACCCCAGGGAGTTTCCCGCTTTCAGCACATCGTCTATTGAAAAGGATTCACCCTTTCGTGATTCACGTATCAAGGCAAGAAGCTCTCCTGTCTTTTCACGGCCCAGTGTGTCCAGTATGGCCTGCGCCACCGCGGTGGCCTTAAGGGTAAGAACATCGATGGTAAGGGCCGGGTCTTTCCACGGGTCCATACTGTCGAGCGCCACGCCAAGGGCGCTGTCCCACACCTCCGGCCGCGAGGTCATATTTCTGGTTACGTTGTCCACGATATTTACCTGTGTGGACGGATTCGTAAAAAAGGAATTAAGAACCGTGTTTATAACCTGGTTTGCGGCCATATTCAGACTGTCGCCCCCCAGTCCGCCGTTCACGTACTGGTGAGCCGAAAAATAACTCTTATTTTCTGTTATCAGTAGATTCGAAAGAGTTTCCATAACATAATTCAGGGCAAGTCCTTCAGGGCCTTCAGCGGATGTCTGGTAAATAAAAAAGTTTCTCGCGCTCCCTGAGAAAATGTTCCCGCCTGACAGATCATTTACAAAAAAACTCTTCAATCTGTCCCACTTGGCCTGTACTATGCCTCCTTCCTTATCCTTGTATGTCTCGTCTCTTAAAAAGAAAGAGTCAAACCTTGCTGTCGGAAAACCCGATTCCTTCATAAGCAGAATGCCGGGGGGCGCCATTATGGTATCCATACGCCACCCTCCTCCATAGATGCGCAGAAAATTCGGGATTTCAACCAGTGTAAGGGCTTCATAGGGGTAAGAAAGTCCGTATTCTTTCGCCTCTCTTAAGCGGTCTTCGGCCCATTCCCTGATCTTCTCTTTGGTGTCAGACAGCACATCAAGATTCTTTGTATGCTTTTTGTTGATTAAGATTTCCAGGTTAACGCCTTCAACTTCCATTGAACGGCTCTCAAACCTCGAAGCTATAACCGCCGCATCAGGAACCGGGGCTGAAGGCGAGAATCTGAAGACTGCCCTGCCATTGTTTTCTTCCACCTTGTCACGCCTGCCGGGACCGGCAGCCAGCCAGCCCTCAGGAAGGTCAACTTTCAGATCAACATGAAAATAATCAACAGAGCGAACCCGGGGATCATCTCTCCCCTTTTCAGGCCCGGATGCGGGAAGCCACCTGATCCCCGGCAGCAGGGCGACAAAGGCCCTGTCAAACACACCGGGTATTAATCCAAGCAGAGGCAGATTCTGTGAGCTTCTTCCTGACAGGTCAACAGTGTTGAAGGCGCTAAACAGGTAGGCGAAACGGGAATCCGGTTTACCCTGTATGTCTAAATGTACGATTTTCTCCTCATTGGCCATAAGCGCCTCAGGCAGGGTGATTTCAAGCAGGCCGTTTTCATGAGTGAAGGCCATGGGATTTCCAGTGGAATCCGATACGCCTTTGATTTCCTGCCCTGGGTTGAGTGTAAACAGGGCCTTTTGAATTTCCACTCCCTCAGGCGCTTCGAAGGTCATGTATATGTCAAGCAGCAGGTCCCTGCCGGGAGAGATGCTTACATTGCCTGCAATCTTCTTGATATCCGGCACCATCTCGTTGGTCGCGGCGATGTGCGCGTTTTTCCATGTTTCAGTGATTTTTTGATCAGTCGAGTTTTTATAAAACACAACCAACGACATAAAAATAGCAATGATTAATACAAAAGCGCTTTCAAGCGCCAGCTTTTTACGTGAACCGCCGTCAGGCCGGGGATGCACTGCCGCACTGAAGCCGAGCACGGCAAAGGCGGCCAGCAGCACGGAACCGCGCTGTATCCAGCCTTCCGGAGTTGCCAGACGGCAGACTATCTCTGAAGAAAAAAAGGCGGCGCCCAGACCGAATATATCAAAAAGATTGCCGTATATTGAAGGAAGCCAGACCATTGACCAGTAGATAAGCCCTGTAAGCGCAACAAGAACAATCGCTGCAAAGAGACGATTTCGGACAAGCAGGGTAACAAAAAAAATCATGGCAATGGAAAAAGAAAGGGCGGGAACGGCCATTAAAAACACCAGAGAAATCATCGAATAGACGTCAATCGGCTCTCCGACCGGCAATCCCAGTCCTGTAAGGACAAGACCGAGTATCAGGAAAAAGACAGCGAGTATAACAATGGGAAGCCAGGAAACCAGAAAAATGCCGGCATATCGTCCCACGACAAGTTCAAGATTGCTGTAGGGCCTGGAATCCAGCACCTCGATCATCCTCTCTCTTATGTCCCTTGCCCTGATCTCAAAGGCCAGAAAAACAGTTCCCACAAGGAAGATGGCCATATAATACATGCCGATAATGCTCAACAGAAATCGCGGAGTAATCATGGCAACAGTGGCGGAGAAGGATGAAAAGAGTCCGTGTATGACCGAATACTGCACGAAAAAGAAGATGCCGACAAGATAGGCAAGAGCCAGAAAAATCCAGTACCGGGCAAGACGCCTTGTGATACGGCCCTCGGCCCTTGCAATAGCCATGACCTGCTTAACTCTGATCATTTTAAAACCCCCTTTTCAAGCTCAAGTTCCTTGGCAGCGCGTCCCCTGGAGGCCATAAAGGCAAGGTAGGCCTCTTCGAGGTTCGGATTTTCTACGGGCCTTGCCCCCTCGGGAAGATTGTCGCCCCCGGAAACAGCGCGAATCGTTACTCCGGTGCGTTCATCCCTGCGCGAAACAATTTCCATTCCGGCTGTTATCTTTGATTCATCCTGATGAGCCACTGTTATCTCAAATACCGAATCTTTTGCGCGTTTCATGAGTTCAGCCGGACTTCCCCTGAACTCCACCTTTCCATGGTCTATCAGGGCCATGTCCGTGCATCCGGAGCCAAGGTCGGCAACAATGTGGGTTGAAAGAAGGATAATCCTGTCCTGGCCGAGCCTTGTCACCATCTGGCGAAAATGGAGCCGCTCTTCAGGGTCAAGACCCACAGTGGGCTCGTCAACCACAAGTATTCGCGGATCATGTATTATGGCCTGAGCCACTCCAAGCCGCCTGACCATGCCGCCTGAGAGTTTCTTTACCTTTCTGTCGGCAACATCAAGAAGCCCCACGGACTCGAGCACCTGCAGCACTCTTTCCCTGCGCGCGCCCTTGTCATTCATACCGGAAAGAGAGGCCAGGCTGTCTAGGACCTCCTCCACGCGATGCAGCCGCCATGCATTGAATTCCTGGGGCAGATAACCTATAAGATTCCGGACTTCCCTGCGTTCCTTTATAACATCATAACCTCCGACATTTACACTGCCTTCGGATGGCGCCAGAAGGGTGCAGATTATTCTCATAAGGGTGCTCTTGCCTGCGCCGTTCGGCCCGAGCAATCCGAAAAGTCCTGTGCCGATATTCAGGTCAATTCCATCAAGCGCTACAGTTCCTCCTTTATACACATGGCGTACACCCTGTATAACAATAGAAAGCCCGTTTTTTGTCCGGTCCATGTCTCTCCTCCCATTTTTTGATGAATGAATTGAAGCATGATTCATGCCATTGCGCATCAAGGTTAATATTGTTATTTATTTCAATATGTTGCTATATTTACTCGCATCCTGCAGGATTGAAAATATGCCCATATTGTAGTAAAAAGAACCTATAATTGGCATTTTCAGCTTATATATAATAAATCGACTATTTTCAGGATGATGATCAAATCAATCACCGTGATATTCCATATCAGGCAGTTTATCGCCATTTTTCAGGAATCGATAAAACCAGTTATAGATCTCCGAATTCAGGTCTGACCTGTGTTCGGTTATTCCATGGTCAGCGCCCTCATAGATCTTCAGCCTGTATGGTATTCTGTGCCTGTCAAACTCAAGCGCGAGATTAAGAGCGTGCTCGGTTTTTCCTCTCCAGTCGGAGTTACCGTGAACCAGCAAGATGGGGACGTTTTTGGGAAATTTGTCCACCCAGAATATTGCAGACCTTTTTTTTAATTCCTCTTCCCTGTTGTCCCAGTAATTTGGTATCAGTCTTGAATATATATTGGATTCAAGGGAGGATCTCTCGATTTTTGTAAGGTCAGATGGCGCAGCGCCGACAACAGCGGCCTTTATCCTGCTGGTTTTTGTTAATGCCATATATGTCATCATGCCTCCGCGGCTCCAGCCATACATGCCTATTCTATCGATATCGGCCCCTTCGATCTCTTCGAGCACCTCTATCAGATTCAGGACATCATTGATATCCCTTCCGCCGTATTCATCCCTGCCTTCGCTTCCGCCTCCGCCACGATAATTGCCGGCAATAACAACATATCCCTGAATGGCAAGCTGCCCCAGATTCAGTGCATCGGTTATGGACAACTTTCCGAAATCCCTGTTGCCTCCCCTGTTGTAAATAATGCAGGGATACAACCCTTTTTCTCTCGGTTTGATGAGCATTCCGGTTATTTTCAGGCCGTCACTCAAATAGACCATTCGGTTCATATCTATTTTTTCAATGGTGCGGTATTCCTTTTTCAGGATATCTTTACCATCCTTTTGTTCAATTATGCTTGAATAAAAAGAGAACTCGGACAGATCGATCGGTTCCAGGCTTATAAGCAGTTTACACTCAACAGCAGTGCATGTTGATGAATAAACGCATATTCCGATTATAATTTTCAGCAATAATTTCATACTGTTATTTACTCCCTGGATTATCTAATCGCCCACCGGTTAATAAGCGGTCAGGTTTTTATAAATGATATGATTATGCCAAGGCAATTATTATAAATAAAACTCAACTATTATTATTTTATGAAGAGAGAGAGATTTTTATTAAGTCCTATTATGCAAAACAAACCAATAATGTCAACAGGTTTGAAAACCGCTTGATTATTCCCGTTTGATGCTTAATTTTTGACCATGATAGGGAGTCTAAATAACAACCTTATCAATCCGGGCCCCTGAATTTTTACCCTCCTTTCTCCTCTCAGGGGCCTTCCTTTTTTTACTATCATTTTTTATTACAATTTAGTATGCTTTGCTTTATTTTAAAATATTGACTTAACAGACATGGAGATGAAGATGGAAAAAAGGTCGGGGATCGCTTTAATTGCTTTATTATTCACCGCTTTGTTATTTTCAGGGCTTTTTATAGTTTCGGACGAGAAAGAGACATACGGCCAGGAAAAAAGAGACGCCATAGAAGCAACTGAAAATGCAGACGATCTGGAAGTCATCATTATTGACAATCCGGTCTATGAAAAGGACAGGAAAGGTCCCTCGAGATTCGAGCACATGAAACACGCCAGGGATTTCGGTATAACCTGCTGGGAATGCCACCATGACTATAAAGATGGTGAAAATGTATGGTCACCCTGGGGAGAAACCGGAACCTGCGCCGAATGTCACGATGCCTCGGAAAAAACCGGTAATGTTGAAAGGCTTCAGGCTGCATATCATCTAAAATGCAAGAAATGCCATGAGGAGAGGAAGATTTTCGGCGAGGGCCGCCTGGTCTACAGAAAATGTGTTGTTTGTCATGAGGCGAAAAAATAAGGGCGCAGGGCGCATGGGTTTCCATCATGAATCGCTTTTTAATAATTTTTTCCATAATCCTTTTTATAATGTTCCAACCGCTGGATTCCTTTGCACAGCCGGACGCGGCTGCAATAGAACGAGCAAAAGAGATACTTCGCGAACTGGATGATATCTGGAGGGGATCTTCCTCCCATTCAGTGATGACAATGAGAGTAAAGACCGCCAATTATACCAGGGAGATGAAACTTGAGGGGTGGTCAAAGGGCAAGGAAAAGAGTCTTGTACGCATTTTAAGGCCGCTCAAGGAAAAGGGCACTGCTACCCTGAAATCCGAAAACAACATCTACAGCTACCTCCCCAAGACAGACCGCACAATACGTCTTACATCCGGCATGATGATGGGATCATGGATGGGGAGCCATTTCACCAATGACGATCTGGTAAGAGAATCGCGAATGGAAGATGATTATGACCCCCTTATCACCTTTGAAGGGGAAAGGGACGGCATAAAAATACTGGAATTTACCCTCACACCCAAACCCGACGCCCCGGTGGTATGGGGCAGGATTGAGGCTATTGTCACGGCGGGCGATTATATGCCTATAAGGTATTACTACTATGATGAAGATATGAACATCGCCCGCACGTTTATATTCAGCGAAGTGGAACAGCTCGCGGGCCGCCCGAGGCCAAAGGTTATGAAGGTTATTCCGGCGGATAAACCTGATGAATATACCGAGGTCATATATGAGGAGCTGGAACTGGAAATTGAAATCGCGGATGAGTTTTTTTCCATAGCACGGCTGAAGAGGATGTGAAAAAGGGCGCAAGGCGCAGGGGTCTTAGGATTTGAAATTTGAGATTTGAGATGTAATATCTGAGGCCTGACACCTGACACATGAAATCTGAGACCTGAAATCTGACACCTGAAGTTTTTTGGGTTGGGAGAGATAAATTGAAAATCGTTTCTATGGCATACCGCAATGTGTTTCGAAACTGGCGTCGAACCCTGGTGACCACGCTTGCCATGGGCTTTGCCGGGCTTGTCATGATACTTTTTGCCTCCCTTATGGAGGGTCTTCTTCAGGCGAGTGAGAAAAACGCGGTGGCCATGGACACGAGTGACATACAGATCCACACCAAAGGTTACAGGGATGATCCTGACCTCTATAAACGCATTGAAGATCCCGAAGTAATAATAAAGAATTTAAAGGCCGCGGGATTTAACGCGGCGCAAAGGCTTTACGGCTACGGGCTCGTGGCATCAGGCTCCACCTCGGCAGGCGTGCAGATAAGAGGCATTGATATTCCAAATGAATCAAAAGTGACACTGGTGCACAATCACGTGATGACCGGAAACTGGCTTGATACAGGTGATCCGGGGGGTGTTGTGCTGGGCAGAAAACTTGCCAGAACACTTGGGGTGAAACAGGGAGATGAACTGGTATTTGTGGGCCAGGCGTCTGACGGATCCATGGCAAACGATCTTTACAGCGTGAGAGGCATCCTTAAATCCATCGGTGAAGAGGTGGACAGGGCCGGCCTCTACATGGTTGATGATGAATTCAGAAGGCTGATGGTGCTTGATGAGGGGGCCCATGAGATAGCAGTTACTCGTCCGGCAAGCGACATGGATCTTTCACTGGCTAGAGAGAGAGTGGCCGAAATAGCGCCGGAATATGAAGTCCTTGACTGGAAGGGCCTTAAACCGGTTATTGCCAGAATACTTGATCTGGCAGATATCCAGATGATCATCATGGTCTCCATAACCTATGTGGCGGTCGCAATGATTGTTCTTAATGCCATGCTTATGAGCGTAATGGAACGTTTCAGAGAACTGGGGATTATGAAGGCAATAGGGGTCACTCCCTGGCAGATCATGCTCCTGGTTTACATGGAAACCATTGTACAGATTTTTATGGCAAGCATCATCGCCCTGATACTCGGCACATCCGCATCATACTATTTTCAGGGCCACGGCATAGATCTGACCAGGCTTGCCGATGGGGTCTCCTTTGCAGGAGTGGCCATGGACCCGATCTGGCGCGCTCAGATAACACAGCAGGCCCTCATAGTGCCGATAGCATTCCTGTTTATTATCGGCCTGCTGGCAGTGCTGTATCCCGCTGTCAAGGCCGCATTGATAAGGCCGGTTACGGCGATACATCATCGGTAGCGGCACAGGAACGGCTTTATTTGATAATATTCGTTAATTTTTGACATACAGGGTTAAGAAAGCGGTATACGGTTTACGGTGTAAGGTATAGGGTATACGGTTTACGGTGTAAGGTATAGGGTTTACGGTATACGGTAGATAGCAGTTTGGTTCTAAGACCTTAAACCTTATACCGTAGACCTTACACCTGATTCCGACTTCTATAATGTTCGAAGACACTGAATTGATATTTTTTAATGAATAACCCGGAGACACCTCACATGAACATCCCTAAAATGGCATGGCGAAACCTTTGGCGTAGAAAGAGGCGCACATACATAACCGCCCTTACTATCGGTTTCGGCGTTCTGCTTTCCGTTACCTTTACCGGCACGGGTGATTACAGCTACACCAAGATGATAGATACCGGCGCGATCATGGGTTTCGGGCATGTCACTGTTGAGCCTGCGGGATATAATGAAACACCCTCCCTTGATAAAAAACTTTCTGACGCAGAAGGGATAAGAGAAGATATTCTGCCTGTCAATAATGTGGTCGACGCGGTTACAAGGATCATGGGGCAGGCCATGATAGCAAGCGCCAATAAAAGCGTGGGCGGCGCCTTTATCGGGATCGATCCTTCAAGGGAAAAGGCGGAAAGGAACCTGTTCATTCGTTCGATTGTGGAAGGTGAATTATTTGAGGACCCGGCCGGGCAGGGCGCCCTTGTGGGGAAAAGACTTGCTGAAAAGCTCAGAATAGGAATCAATAAAAAATTCATTTACACAACCACGGATGTCAACGGGGAGATAGTGAGTGAACTAGCCCGTGTAACCGGCATATTCAGGACAGGGGTGGATGAAGTTGACGGGGGCATGGTCCTGCTGCCGATTGACAGGGTGAGACAGACCCTTCATTATGATCCCGGGGACGCCACAATGGTTTCAGTGGTAATCGATGATCAGCGTCACGCTGAAGGAATGCGGGATATTATAAAAAAAATTGTCGGCAATTCCGAAAGAGAGGTGCTGAGCTGGAGAGAGACTCAGCCTGATCTCGCCGGAATCATCACTATTGACAAGAGCGGCAACATAATAATCCAGGTCCTTATCGGTCTGCTAATTGCCGCCGGCATTCTCAACACGCTTCTTATGAGTGTTATGGAACGAACCAGAGAATTCGGCGTTATGATGGCGGTAGGCATGTCTCCATTAACCCTCTTCAGGCTGGTGATAATGGAATCCCTGTGGCTTGCTGTTATAGGCATTATTATCGGCGCTGCCATGACTACCCCCTGGTATGCCTATATGTATAATACAGGATTGGATTTCAGCGGAATGATAGGCAACGATTACAGCGCCAGCGGTGTAATCATCGATCCGGTTTTCAAGATCAGACTCTACAGGGAAAGCGCCGTGGCAATAATTGCCGGAGTATTCACCCTTACACTGTTATCAGGCATATATCCTGCCTGGCACGCCGGAAGAGTCCCTCCGGTTGAGAGTCTCAAGGCCTTGTAGATGAAGGAGTTTGTATGTCAAAGCAGTCAATCGTAAGACTTGAAAATGTATCAAAGATCTACCGGCAGGGCAGAATGGAGGTCCGGGCCGTGGATAAAGTGTCTTTCAGAGTATACCAGGGGGACTTTGCTGCCCTTTGCGGCCCTTCAGGTTCAGGCAAGACCACGGTGCTGAACCTGATAGGCGGGCTGGATTTTCCAACAGACGGGAATGTGTATCTGGAGAACAAGGATCTAAGCAGGCTGTCCAGACAAGATATTTCAGCTCTCAGGAGAGACAGGATAGGATTCGTGTTTCAGGCCTATAACCTTATCCCGGTTATGACGGCCTATGAAAACGCAGAGTTTGTCCTGAATCTTAAGGGCGTGCGTGAAAGAGAACGTCGTGAACGCGTTATGTCTATCCTCAAACAGGTGGGATTGGAAGGGCTGGAAGACCGGAGACCTGATGAAATGTCGGGCGGCCAGCAGCAGAGGGTGGCCATAGCAAGGGCCATTGTGACAAGACCTGCAATAATACTTGCGGATGAACCCACGGCCAATGTGGATTCCGCTACAGCAAATTCCCTTCTGGATCTGATGGCTGAGTTGAACCGGGACTCCGGTATCACATTCCTGTTTTCCACCCATGATCAGAGGGTAATGGACCGGGCGCGACGAATCATCAGCCTGCGTGACGGCAGGATTGACAGTGATGAGGTCAGGGAGTGAGCGGAGCGAGGTGGTGGTTATATTATTGATTATCTCACAGAGTCACAGAGTTTTTTGAATATCATTGCTGTCCAAAAGAATGGTAAAGAGACATATGCATCTGAATATAATCATGAATCTATACAGATATTTTGATAAAATTGAGAACCAAGTTGTATAGGCTGTTCAAGCGAGACAAATGTATATTTATTACAAATTTTAAAATAGTTGTAGGGGCAACCCTCTGTGGTTGCCCGGGGGCCACTATCCTGCACCACTATTTGCGGGCAGGCACGGAGGCCTGCCCCTACAGTTATATCCGCCATCATTTGATGCCCCTTATATCATTTGCTAAAATTCAGCCATTTACACGGCTGTCTGAAAACCGATTTTGGAAAGTAATGATTAAATATTTTAAAAAAGCCTTTCTCTGTGTTCCCTGTGTCTCTAGTGAGCGCAGCGAACGGGTGAGATATTCAACCATGCGATACATCCTTTTCGTCCTTTTATTAATAACACTCTTCTTTTTTTCATCTCCTTCCGCGCATGGATTCTATCAATGGGAAGGGGAAGATTCATACCTGGAGTTAAGGGGTATGTTAAGGCTTTACGGCAATGCCTACAGGACCCCCGGTAATGATATCTTTTTCAAGGACAGGGAAAAGGCCGGCCTCGCGGGTCTTGCGCGCCTTATAGCGGAGGGCCGGATAGGAGAGAAACTACATATCAATTTCAACGCATACCAGACATATATCCCTGCCCACATGGTCTCCATGCAGGCGGGCATGGGCACTGTACTTGATGTTGAGAGGAGTTCGCTTACCGAATGGAGTCTCAGCAACAAGGATTACGCTCACACTGCTGTTGACAGTTTAAACCTTCGCCTGTCCATGGGCAGGGTTGATCTTATTCTGGGACGTCAGCCTGTCAACCTGGCCACCACCTTTTTTTTCTCACCGAACGACTTCTTTGCCCCGTTCGCGGCCCAGGCCTTCTACAGAACATATAAACCGGGCGTGGACGCCGTAAGGGCGGAAATTAGGCTGGGCAATTTCTCGCAGCTTTCTCTCATCAGTGTATTGGGTTACAGCGCGAACAGGTCCGGGATTACAGGCTGGTCCGACTTCCCGGCAGACGAGAGGGCTTCATACCTTGCGAGAATATCATCCGTATTCAATAATTTTGAACTGGCCTTTATAGGCGGCAAGGTAAGAAAAAACACTGTAATCGGAGGCGCCCTGCAGGGGGAGATCTTTTCCCGTATAGGCGTCAGGGCTGAAGGGAATATCACCCATCCGGATGATAATTCAAAAGGGTCGCACCTGAAGTTGTCAGTAGGCATTGACCGCCATTTTGCGAACAGCCTGGACCTGAGAATGGAATACTATTACCAGGGAGACGGCACGGACAAACCTGCCGAATATATTGCCATGCTTTCAAGGGAAGACAGCGGTTCATATTCAGGACGCAACTACCTGGCCATAGGCTCCGGATATGAGTTCACGCCCCTTTTCAGGGGTGACATATCATTCATTGGCAATATGGAAGATTATTCGGGCATCTGTTCCCTTTACGGGGTCTATTCTCTTTCAAATGAAACTGACCTCTCTTTCAATCTGGGGATACCCTTTGGAAAGAAACCGGAAGGACTCCTGATTGAAAGCGAATTCGGTATGTATCCATATTCCTTTACACTGGAGATAAGACACTATTTTTAGGCCTTATTCCGAGCAGAACTCAGTCAGCACTCCCAGTGTGGATTTCGGATGCAGAAAGGCCACTTTTTTGCCGCCGGCCCCTTCAACAGGTGTCCTGTTTATCAGCCTGCACCCGGCCTCTTCCGCCTTTTTCAACTGTTCATCAATATTGTCTGTTCTATAGGCCACATGATGAAGGCCTTCGCCGTTCTTTTCCAGGAACTTTGCCACTGCGCTTTCATCTGATAGGGGCTCAAGGAGTTCGATATGCGTTTCACCAATGGAGAAAAATGCGGTCTTCACCTTCTGGGATTCCACTGTCTCTGTCCCTTCACAGGTCAGACCCAGGACCTTTTCATAAAATTCTCTTGCTATGTCTATTGATTTTACAGCGATTCCCAGATGATCGACTTTTTTAATCATTGTTATCCCCTGTACCTGTATTCTCCGAACACCCCGCGCAGGACCCCGCATATCTCACCTATCGTGACATAATCCCTGACAGCGTCTATGATCGAAGGCATCAGGTTTTCATTGCCTTCAGCGGTTTTTCGGAGCTTCTCAAGCGCATCGGTTGTCTTTTTATTATCCCTGTTTTCCTTGAGACTTCTTAATCTCTCTATCTGGGCGTCTTCGACAGCAGGATCTATTCTTAGATAGGGTGTTTTGTTTTCCTCCTGAACCTGGAATTTATTTACGCCCACGATAACGCGTTCGCCCTTTTCTATCTCACGCTGATAGTCGTATGCCGCGTTTTCAATCTCACGCTGTATAAAACCCTTTTCTATGCATGAGACCACGCCCCCCTCTTTTTCTACCTGATCCATCAGTTCTCTGGCCTTTTGTTCAAGGCGGTCTGTCATCTCCTCGATGTAATAGGACCCTGCCAGGGGATCTATGGTATCTGCCGCGCCCGATTCATGCGCGATTATCTGCTGGGTTCGCAGGGCTGTTCTCACTGCATCCTCTGTCGGCAGGCCCAATGCCTCGTCCTTGGAATTGGTGTGAAGCGACTGGGTTCCTCCCAGCACGGCTGCAAGCGCCTGAAGGGTCACTCGGACAATATTGTTATCGACCTGCTGCGCAGTAAGTGTATTTCCCGCTGTCTGTGTGTGAAAACGCATCATCAGGCTGGAAGGTTTTTTTGCCCCGAAACGCTCCTTCATTATTCTTGCCCACAGCCTTCTGGCGGCCCTGAACTTGGCAATCTCTTCCAGAATGTTCGATGATGCATTAAAGAAAAACGCAAGTCTTCCAGCGAAGGCGTCTATTTCAAGCCCGGCAGCGAGGGCCGCCTCCACATAGGCGCAGGCATTGGCAAGTGTAAAGGCCACCTCCTGCGCCGCGGTAGAACCTGCCTCCCTTATGTGATAACCGGAAATGGATATGGAGTTAAAGCCGGGCATCTCCACACTGCAATATTTGAATATGTCGGTTATAATGCGAAGACTCGGTTTAGGCGGAAATATATATGTCCCGCGCGCCACATATTCCTTTAACACGTCGTTCTGTATGGTGCCCTTCAGTTTATTTACCGGCACGGACTGTTTTTCACCCAGGACAATATACATTGCCAGAAGAACCGCTGCCGGTGAATTAATGGTCATGGATGTGGATATTCTGTCAAGAGGGATCTCTTCGAACAGCACCTCCATGTCTTCAAGGGAATCTATGGCAACTCCTACCTTGCCGACCTCTCCTAAGCTCATGGCATCATCAGAGTCATAACCTATCTGCGTGGGCAGATCAAAGGCTATTGAAAGCCCTGTGGTGCCCTGTTCAAGAAGATAGCGGAAACGCCTGTTTGTCTCCCGGGCGGTTGAAAATCCGGCATACTGGCGCATAGTCCATAACCTGCCCCGGTACATGGTAGGCTGCACCCCCCTGGTGAATGGATATCTGCCGGGGAATCCAAGGTTGTTCGAATATTTTTCATCTATCTTCTCAGGAAAGGCAATCCTGGGTATCTCGTCGCCGCCGTGACTGGTAAACTTTTCCCTGCGCTCTTTAGACCTTTCAAGGCTTTTCGCCAGTTCATTTTCTTCCCATTCCCTTATTCTCGAATCCCGGGCCATCCTGTCAGCACCCCCTGCCTTTATAAAAGACTTCACACGCGGATCTAAACGCCTCGATAATTTCGGCAAGAGTCGCCCCCGGAGTAAAGACACCGGCAATTCCGGCATTCTTTAAAACTTCAATATCCTCCGGTGGAATAATTCCTCCGCCCAGAACCCGAATATCTTCCGCGTTGGCCTTCTTCAGCCCTTCCATGACAGCGGGAAAAAGTTTCAGGTGAGCGCCGGAGAGTGAAGAGAGACCTATAACCGCCACATCCTCCTGAAGGGCGGTTGTCACAATCTCTTCAGGGGTCTGCCTGATGCCTGTGTATATGACCTCAAATTCAGCGTCCCGAAGGGCCCGCGCAATAATCTTGGCTCCGCGGTCATGGCCGTCAAGCCCGGGCTTGGCAATAAGTACACGGTATTTAGGTCTGTTTTTCTCCATTTCACCCTCTCTTTAAAGTATAGTTACGCCTTCTTTCCGGGGATGATTCCCGAACGGAACGCCTTGGTAAAATTCATGCAGAACCTGTCTTTCCCCAGTACAACGTCGGCCGCGTATATTATACTCCGAAGATCAACATTTTCAGGATCAACAATAGCGCTGTCCATGCCCGCTGCTATAGCCAGGACTGCGAATGCCTGGTTGATTACGGACCTTGCCGGCATGCCGAATGATATATTGCTCAATCCGCCGGTTATGTGGACATCAGGGTATTTATCCAGGATCTTTCTCATCGCGTCAAAGGCCAGCACTCCGCTTTTTATATCGGTCGACACTGTGCCGACAAGCGGATCAATATGCAATTTGCTGTCAGGCAGTCCGCCTTCCCGGGTCATGGCAATAAGCCTGCCCAGAATCTCCATTCTTTTTTCAACTGTTGTGGGGATGCCGGCATCATCACACAGAAGCACGATAAGCTCTGTCTGATGTTCAAGCGCCAGAGGAAGCACGCCGTCAAGGCGTATCTTTTCACCGCTGAGAGAGTTAATCATCGGTTTTTTATTGACCGCTTTGATCCCGGCCTTAAGCGCTTCGGGATTAGCGGAATCAAGGCACAGTGCGGCGTCTGTAACTTCCTGCACGGTGTTTACAAGCCATACCATATCATCCGGTTCTCTTTCAGGAGCCGTGCCGGCGTTTACATCAAGAAAATCCACTCCCGCCTTTACCTGTTTTAAAGCGAGATCCTTTATAAAGTCCGCGTCTTTCGCGGCTATTGCCTCTTTGACCTTTTTACGTGTCCCGTTTATTTTTTCTCCGATAATTATCATATTTCTGTCCTTTCCTTTTGATTAATATTTTTCACTCCTGAAAACGCCTGTTGAAACCGGGATGGGTAGTCAATTCAAGATACCTGGCTCCGGCAACGATTTCCTGAGAACGCTTTCTCTCTTTACTGGACATGAGGGCCATCTTGGCTCCGGCAAATGCGCTGTTTCCCACCTGCCTGTACAGTGCGTTTTCAAAGAACGGCAATAATCCGATATAAACAGTGTTTGCAAGGTTAATAAATGATCCGAATGCCCCGGAGATAATAACCTCTTTTACCATATCATGCGATATGTCGATTATCTCCATGAGCGACTCTATGCCGGCTTTGATGGCGCCCTTGGCAAGCTGTATCTCGGCCACATCCTTTTGGGAAACCATTACGCCCTTTCCGCCATTCCGGGCCGATGCCAGTTCAAACTCCAAACCGTGCACCCCTTGCGACACCCTTCTGTTGTTTCTGTCAAACCGCCCCCTGTCATTTATTATTTTATGCCTGTGAAGTTCCGCTATGGCGTCAAGTATTCCCGATCCGCACAATCCCACAGGAGGCTCATCCCCTATTGTTCTGTAATTTACGCCGGTATTCGTAATCACCACAGATTCAATGGCCCCCTTTGCGGCGCGCATTCCATCACTGACATGGGCTCCTTCAAAGGCAGGGCCGGAGGGGCATGATGTTGACACAATCATTGATTTTTCCGGATTACTGATAGCAATCTCCGTGTTTGTTCCTATGTCAACGCCCAGGGTTATTATATCCTTTTTGTCCATTTCTGTCGCTAGGATCATCGCCACATGATCCGCTCCCACATAGCCTCCTATGCCCGGAAGGATATGCACATACGCGCCGGGACATACTGATATTCCCAGGTCCCTTGCCCTAATATCGATTGCATGGTTATCCGCAGCCACATATGGGGACAATGCAAGCTGTCCAACCGGGAGACTGAGAAACAGATGCGTCATGGCCGTGTTGCCGACAATACAGATGTCCGCCACATTATCAACCGGGGCGCCCGCTTTTTCTGTCAGTTCCCTGATCGTCTTATTCATAAAATCACTGATCAGCGCTCCCAGTTTTCCGGGACCGGATGATGACGATCCATTATCATGAATGGCCAGTCCAAGTCTCGTCATAAGGTCGTCCCCGTATATGGTCTGGGGGTTGATTGCGCCTGTGACAGCCAGCTCACGCCCTGTAGTCAGATCCATCAGGCAGACAGCTATCTTCGTTGTGCCAAGATCAACCGCTATACCCAGCGGAACCGCCTTTTCCGGGCCGAAACCTATGATCTCATTATCTCTTACATATGCAGTTACATTAAATTCGTGACTTCTTAAAAGACCGGGAAGCTGTCTTAAGGCTCCGATATAGCCTGAAGGATTCAGTCCATACTTCACTTTCAGCTCGCGGGCCACCCTGTTCATGTCAGCGGTCGAATCATCAAGTGTAGGGGGAATGACCCTTGCATTATAAGGCCTTACAACCGGATCAAGATCAATATAGCCTGACTGCCCCTCTATCTGCAGTATCATATTGTTGAGCAGGGATTTTTCAGGTACGAAGACATTCACATCACCCTGCGCAATAGATTGACATGCGAGCCTGTATCCATTTTTCAGATCTTCTTGGGATAAAAGTTCAAGTTCCTGAGGAGCTGGAGGTGAGATATCACCTTCATTTATTATCACACGGCACTGTCCGCATTTTCCATTGCCCCCGCAGACCGCTGTGATATTGACACCTGCCTGTCGCGATGCCTCAAGAATGCCGGTGCCCGGTGGCACATAGATAGACCTTCCTACAGGATTAAATCTTATATGACATTTTTTTGGCTTAGGCATAATCTGATTCCATCTTTTTCCAAAATAAAAATCCCGGTAAAATTAAAAAAGGAGGCCCGAGTCAAAAACCGCACAACTGACCCGCCCCCCTCTTTTTCACTTTTTGCTAATGATGCCTGTTATTCACTGTATTTATGCGCCGTCAACCGGGTGACAATACACACCCGCCATTTTCATGGTTGTTCAACAAAATCCTGCGCCTGGACAAAGATGCAAAAAATCATTGTTCCAGGGGCTGAAAGGCATTCACTTAACGAGCCGATTCAAGAAAGAGGTAAAGCTCCATGGCTTTACCTCTTTATTTAGGTCTGTTCAAAGCTTTATCCCACAAGCCACTTTTTGGCAAGGTCCACTGCGGCCATGGCATCCCTGCCATAGGCGTCCGCGCCGGTATATTTTTTTACTTCATCATCGATCTGACCGCCGCCTATCATTATCTTG
>CAZJOB010000007.1:0-18275 GCA_964547435.1 uncultured Desulfatiglans sp.
CGCGAAATGGCATTCTCCCAATACCATGGGATCAGACACAAGACGCACCGCCCCCAACCGGCCTGTGGCTTCGACAGTGAGCATCTCCATTACAGGACAATGCACGCAATATATAGGAAAATCCTTCATGCCCCAGGTGGCGGGGTGTGAGTCCTTAACCTTGGCCAGGCCCACCTCCGGCTCATAACCGCCCATCTGAATTATTCTTTCCCCTGAGCCGCACGGTTTCATGGTAAGAGTAATCTTCTCATCATCCTCCTCCACAACAATAGGCTGAAGGTGTCCTCTCAGGCCGCTTGCCAGTTCTTCCACTCTTGACCTGAAATCGGTTTTCCCGGATGGTTTGAAAACAGTCCTGGCTTCAATAGTATGAGCCTCTCTCTCTGCCTCCTCAACAGCCTCTATTCCGTGGTTCCGATAAATATAGGAAAGCAGACCTGTTACCCAGACCATATAACCGTCGTGAAGGTGATTAAATTCCCTGTACATCCGTTTTGCCAGTTCCTTGGCCTTTTCCCTGTCACCGGATTCGATCGCGTCGAGAGCCTGGTCCAGGGTCCTTTTCCCCATCTCTTTCAGTTCAGCCTCTGTAAATACCCTTTTATTTTCCATTGTTTTTATCCCCTTTTGAAAATTTTTAAGTAGAGCTATTATAGTAAAAAAAAAGTTTAAAACCAGAAAATATTCCATATTTCCCTGTATTTCCCGAAACCGTGGCGGTTGGGTCTGAGCTTAACATGAGATTGAATCAAAAAAAACGTTTAATAACATCCTGATAATATGTTATATTACCGGAACATCAATTAAAGGGCAGCGCCTACATAATAACCCTATATAAAGAACAGGAGGTAAATGACATGGCAGCATACAAAAAAATACTTTTCCCTACTGACTTAAGTGAAGGTTCAAAACAGGCTATACTGCATGTAAAAGAAATGGCGTCAAAATTCGACGCGGAAATCCACATTATATATGTCGCGCATGTGGAGTCATATTACAGTTCAATTCAGATACCCGCAACAGGAATAGTCACCTTTGAAAAGGAAATACTTGCTAGCGCGAAAAAGCAGCTCGAAGAACTGGTTGAAGCGGAATTCAGCGGCTTTCAGGTTACGCTGGAGGTCATATCGGGCAATCCTGCCGACATGATACTGGAATATGCCGAAAGCAACGGCATGGATATGATTGTAATGGGACACAGCAGGTCCGGGCTTGAAAGGGTGCTGCTGGGGAGCATTGCACACCGCATTGTTAAACTTTCCAAAATTCCGGTGATGATAGTAAGGGCTGCTGAGAAATATTAAATATGATATTTCGCAAGACAATATTCTGGTTTCATCTGATCTGCGGGCTAATTTCCGCAATCATCGTGTTGATTATGTCTTTTACAGGGGTGGCCCTGACATATCAGAAACAGATGACCCAATGGGCAGATAAAAAGGCCTGCAGAGTGAATAAATCAGATGATGCCGGAAAAATTTCGGTTGAAGGGCTCATTAAGAGTTTTCAAAAGGCGCGTCCGGATGTCTATCCATTAAATATCTCTATATCATCAGACCCGGAAATGCCTGCGGCAGTTGCCATATCTCGTGAAGAAGTATCATATGTAGATCCATACTCAGGGGAGATTCTGGGGGCCGGATCTGAAAGAATGAGATCCTTCTTCCGCATCATGACAGACTGGCATCGCTGGCTGGCGCTTTCCGGAGAAAGCCGCAAAACAGGTAAGGCCATTACCGGCGCGTGCAATCTCGCCTTTCTGTTCCTGGCATTAAGCGGGATATATCTGTGGTGGCCGCGAAAATGGACATGGAAAATGTTCCGGGCCGTCGCGTGGTTTCGGACCGGTTTATCGGCAAAAGGCCGGGATTTTAACTGGCATAATGTGTTCGGATTATGGTGCCTGATACCGTTGATATTGATTATTGTCAGCGCGGCAGTAATTTCCTATCCCTGGGCAAACAGGCTGCTATTCAGGTTGTCAGGAAGCAGCATATCCTTTTCTGCCGGTCCCTCAGGCCCTTCCAGAGGCGGACCGCCTTCCGGTCCTTCTGCTAAGACGCCCGGAAGCGTACCCGGCATTCAACAGGCAAGCCTTCAGCCTGATGGGCTGGACAAGATGCTGGATAATGTCATGGCAAAAGCCGGCTCATGGAAAACAATAAGTTTTCCGGTTCCATCTTCTTCAAGCAGAGAGGTTTCATTCTCTGTGGATAGAGGTTGGGGAGGTCAGCCGCATTTGAGGTCTACAATAGCTGTAGATATCTCCACAGGAAAAATTGTCAGAGAAGAGAAATTTGAAGACATGGACCCAGGCTTTCGTGCCCGCATGTGGATGCGTTTCGTCCACACCGGCGAATATTATGGATTAACCGGGCAGACAATCGCGGGGGTTGCATCAATAGGAGGAGTGATTCTGGTATGGACCGGCATAGCGCTTTCTATTCGCAGATACATTTTGTGGATTAGACGCCGTTCATTAAAATAGAATTTAACATGAAAGCCTGAAACCATATTTCAATTAAGCTTTTATCGCAGATTATAGGCCTGACTGACTGATACTTATTTTCTTATACGCGAAAATTTAATTGCATCTTTGAAAATCATATTTTATAGACATTCTATACCAAATTAGTATACAAAGGCTGCATATCGTCAACGAAACAAAATTTAATAAAACAGGAGTGATAACATGGCCGAATTTAAAGAAAGTTACATCATCACTGAGATGCAGAAGAACATCAAACTGGCATGGGGAGGCGGAGCGACACTGGAGGAATATATTCCCGGGAAAAACCGCAACATGGAGCATGTCTTATACATCGATGAAAATATCGGAACAGGAGACCTCTATTCCGAGTGTCTGTGGTTCATAACCGAAGATCTGATAGACCCGGAATTCAAAAAAAAGAATGATGAAATGATAGCCAGGCTGGCTGAACAGAAGAAGAGTATTAACGATGAAGATGTGCCCGGACCCAAACCTCATTCACACCCCTTTGATGAGATTTTCACCTTTTTCGGAAGCGACGTAAATAATCCTGATGATCTTGGAGCAGAGATCGATTTTCATCTTGAGGATGAACCGGTCAAGATCACCAGAAGCTCAATATTCTATGTACCAGAGGGAATGAAACACAGCCCGGTAAATGTATTTCGCATGGACAGGCCTATTTTTCATTTCAGTATGGGTTTTACAGATTCATATTATCATGATGTTCTTATGAATAAAGGCGGGGAGTATGCGGGAAAGGGGGGAATGGCCGGTTACATGATCAACGGTGACAGGTCCCGAAGCATTGAGCTTCCATCCTACAGGAAAAAACTGCCCGAAGGTTTCGTTTGCCCTATAACACAACTCAACAATGATATTCTGCCGGAATCAAAGGTTCACAGTGAAACATACTGGATATATCCTGAAAATAAAACCGGGATTAAAGAGGATGTAAATTTTATTGATGAACATTCACACCCCTTTACGCAGGTGATAGGGTTTTTCGGATCGGATCTGAATGACATACATAAGCTCAATGGCGAAGTGGAATTATGGGTCCAGGGCAAGCCATACAAGATGAATAAAAGCTTTTGCGTTATTATTCCCCCAGGAATAAAACACGGGCCGCTTTTTGTCAGGAATGTAAAAAAACCGATCTTTCATTATATGGCGGGAAACTCAGGAAAATATGAGTAGCTCCTTCTTTACTATTAAATCCCCGGAACAGGTCATCTGCTGCCGGGGATTTTTTTAATTAAATTTTTGCGGATTTCGGATAATATCACATCTTTCACATATTTCGTCTTGTATTCTCAATCAAATTAACTTAGGATTTAGTTAATTTTCGGTCACTTATCGGAGATTGCACAAATGAGCGGCAATTCCACAAGAAAAAAAACAAAACAGAAAACCTCTGATGTTAAAACCAATAACGATCCATGCACTCTGAATGAACGCATAGAAGGGAGACATAGGACAGGCAGGAGACCCTTTCAGGACGAGGAATTTGTGCGAAAGGTTCTGAGCAAGTCACTAAACTGCATTTATATCTATGATGTGAGAAGCGGGCGCAACGTCTTTGTTAATGACCGATTTGCCGAACTGACCGGATACAATTTGAAAGACCTGAACGCAATGGACAAAGCGCAGTTTTTTGCGCTGTTTCATCCGGACGACAGGCAAGTCTTGACCGGTCACATAGATAAAGTCATACACACAGGTGAAGACAGCCCGGAAATCGAGTGCCGCATCAGGTCAAATGACGAAAATTGGGTTTGGTGCCTCTCGCGCTATTCTGTTTTTGACTGCAATGATGACGGGTCGGTCTCCCGGATAATGGTCACTCTTCTGAATATCACCAACCGCAAGACTGCGGAACAGCAACTTGAACTGGAAAATCTTGAAGTCATACTGCTCAATCGCATTATGCGCGTTTTTATCGAGGAGTCGGGTGATAAGCTTTTCGACCTGGTACTGGATATCGTGCAGGTTGGGCTGGCAAGCAGTTACGGCGTGTTCGGCTACATTTCCAGTCCGGATCATTTGACCTGCCCGAGTCTGTCAAAGATGCTCGACGAGTGTGAAGTAGCGGACAAATGCATCCATTATCCTCCTGAAAAATGGAAAGGTCTGTGGGCCCGCGCACTTACAGAAAAACAATCGTTCTATAACAATGAACCCTCGAATGTCCCGCCCGGTCATCCGGCCATTCGCAATAACCTGGCTGCTCCCATACTTTTTCAGGGTGAAGTGATAGGGTTATTGAATCTTGCCAACAAAGAGAGTGACTATACTGAAAATGACCGGATGCTTCTGGAAGCTATAGCCGGTCGTATCGCGCCCCTCCTGTATGCCTGGATTCAAAAGAAACTGTGTGAGGATGATCTGGAGATTAAGATCAAGGAACGAACTGCCGAGCTTCAACAAACCAAAGAGCGACTAAATGACGTTCTGGAGACTCTTCCTGCTTATCTGATTCTACTGACACCGGATTATCATGTTCCCTTTGCGAACCGGTTCTTCAGGGAGCGTTTCGGCGAATCTCAAGGAAAACGTTGTTACGAGTACCTTTTTGGGCGAAATGAACCCTGCGAGATTTGCGAGACATATACGGTATTAAAAACTTTGGCCCCTCACCGCTGGGAGTGGACCGGCCCGGATGGTCGTATTTATGATGTCTACGACTTTCCATTCACTGATGCGGACGGTACACCACTCATTTTGGAAATGGGCATTGACATCACCGAACAGAAGCAGGCTTCCCAATATGCCCGAAGCCTCATCGAGGGGAGCCTGGACCCTCTTGTGACTATCAGCCCCGAAGGCAAGATCACCGACGTAAACGAGGCAACCTTAAAAGTGACGGGCATTCCCCGGGACAAACTAATTGGCACGGATTTCTCCGATTACTTCACCGAGCCGGAGAAGGCCCGGGAGGGCTACCGGCAGGTGTTTGCCAAAGGAGCTGTCACTGACTATCCTCTGACTATCCGGCATAAGGATGGCCGGAATACGAATGTGCTCTACAATGCCTCGGTCTATCGCAACATACAGGGCAATGTCCTCGGTGTGTTTGCAGCAGCCCGCGATATCACCGAACGTAAGCAAATCGAAGCAGCGATCCAGGCTGAGAAGCAGCGGTTTTTTGATGTTTTGGAAGCATTGCCGCCGATGATCTGTCTGCTGACTCCGGATTATCATGTTGCCTTTGCCAACCGCAGCTTCCGGCAAAGGTTTGGCGAGTCAGGCGGCCGGCACTGCTATGATTACTGTTTCGGGCATTCAGAGCCATGCGATTTTTGCAAAGCATACAGAGTTCTTGAAACCGGCAAACCCCAACATTGGGAGGTTGAAATCCCGGACGGCAGCGTTATTGAAGTCCACAACTTTCCCTTTACAGATGCGGATGGTTCCTCACTTATTCTTGAGATGAATATTGACGTCACCGAACAGAAGCGTGCGGCAAAGGCGCTTAAGGACCTTAATAAGAAGCTGAAGCAACGAGGCAAAGAACTTCAAAAGTCGCATAATGAACTCGAAGAGAAAGTGAAGCAGCGCACTTCCGAACTTGCGGCGTCCATTGAGAGGTTACAGGAGATTCGGAAAGACCTAAGCCATGCCCAGGAAGTAGCGCAAATCGGCAGTTGGCGTCTTGACCTCCGACGCAACATCCTCACATGGTCAGATGAAACCTATCGAATCTTTGGTGTGCCCCTGGGGACGCCTTTGACCTATGAGACATTCCTCGGCATCGTTCACCCCGAGGACCGCCTGTTAGTGGATAATCAATGGAGCTCTTGTTTGCGCGGTGAAAGCTATGACATCGAACACCGAATCATTGTGAACGGCGAAGTAAAATGGATGCTGGAAAAGGCCTATCTCGAAATCAACGGCGCCGATGAAACAATTGGGGCCTTTGGAATCGCCCAGGACATCACCAAACGAAAGGCATCAGAGGAGTCGATAAAGGCCTCGCTCAGCGAGAAAGAGGTTCTTCTAAAGGAAATCCATCATCGGGTCAAGAACAACATGCAGGTCATTTCAAGTCTCGTCGCCTTGCAGGCAGATGAATCACAGGATGAAATTATTCGATCTGCATTGCAGGATGTGACCCATCGTGTGCGTTCCATGGCAATGGTCCACGAAAAGCTGTATCAATCCACTGATCTGGCACAGGTTGACTTTGCCGAATATGCCAAAGGTCTTCTGGATTATCTCTGCCGCTTTTATGGAAGAGCATCATCAAACATCAGTATTAAAACAGACCTGGAACAGATGCTGATTCCTGTAAATGAGGCTGTTCCATGCGGGCTTATCCTTAACGAATTGATCAGCAACGCGCTAAGGCATGCCTTTCCGGATTATCAGAGAGGAGAAGTGGTTGTGTCTCTTCACAGCAACAGGCAAGGTGAGGCGGTTTTGAGTGTTAGAGACAACGGCAAGGGGTTGCCTGCCGGATTTGACTGGCAAAAGGCACGCTCTCTCGGACTTCGTCTGGTGCAGATGCTTGCCAGGCAGCTTCATGCTGATCTGAAAGTTTACATTGATAAAGGCAGTGAATTCAAATTGATTTTCAGGAGGCTCGGCAAATGAGCAGGACCAGTATTCTGATCGTTGAAAATGAGGCGATTGTAGCCGCTGATCTGGAAAATAAACTGAAGCGGTTAGGCTACGAGGTCGCCGGGATTGCAGCGGGCGGTGAAGAAGCCTTGACCCTGGCCGACGATCGCCAGCCCAAACTTATACTGATGGATATTCGTCTGGATGGCCCTATGGACGGCATCGAAGCGGCAGAGTCGATTCGGGGCAGGCATGATATCCCTGTGATCTACCTGACAGCATATTCTGACCCTGCCACGCTTGCCCGCGTTAAACTCACCGGACCCTTTGGATATATCCTCAAGCCATTTGAGGAGAGGGATCTTGCGACTCAGATCGAACTTGCTTTGTATAAGCATCAGGCCGACATGAAAATCCGGCAGCAGCGTGAACTGCTACGCGTCACACTTACCAGCATAGGCGATGCTGTAATTGCCACCGATGCTGAAGGACAAATCACATTCATAAACCCTGTAGCCGAGTCCCTGACAGGCTGGAAGGCCGAACAAGCTTCAGGTAAACCTGTTCTTTCTGTGTTTCGAATAATTGATGAGCGAACAGGGGAGGCCCTTGAGGAACCTGTTTCGCGAGTTCTTCGTGAAGGCCGCGCCTTAGCCATGGCAAATCACGCCGCACTGTTAAACAAAAACGGCCTTACCGTGCCTGTCGAGAATAGCGCCGCACCGATCCTGAATGTAAATGGAAAGGTTATAGGGGCTGTGCTTGTGTTCCATGACGTTACTGAAAAGCGGCGTGCGGCAGAGGAGTTGCGTAAATCAAGGGATGAGCTGGCGCTTCGGGTCCGGGAGCGCACCACCGAACTGGAAAAGACCAACGCAGAGCTTAAAGAATCTTACACGCGGCTTGAAGAACTCAACAAAGAGCTTCAGGATTTCGCGTTTGTAGCATCCCATGATCTTCGTGAGCCGTTGAGGAAGATTCGCACCTTCGGTGACATGCTCGTTGCCAAATCAGGCGCTTCCCTGGATGAAGGTTCCAGAGATTATCTGATGCGCATGCAAAAGGCAGTGGCAAGAATGCAGGATCTGCTTAATGCCCTGCTTGGATATTCACGAGTGTCCACTAAAATGGAGCCTTTAAGGGAGACGAATTTGAGAAGGTCTGTTGAAACAGCTTTGTCTAATCTGGAGATAATGATTAAGGAAAAAAATGCCGGAATCGATATCGATGAATTGCCGATTATAATAGCAGACCGGGTCCAGATGGTTCAGCTTTTTCAGAACATGATCGAAAACGCCCTGAAATTTAACAGAGAAGATGAGCCCCGTGTAAAAATCTATGGCAAGGTTAAAGATGAAGGCAAGACATGTGAGATATGCGTTGAGGACAACGGCATCGGGTTTGAAGAAAATTATGTGAACAAACTTTTTGTTCCCTTTCAGAGACTTCATGGCAGGGACGACGGTTACGCCGGAACAGGCATGGGGCTTGCGATCTGCAGAAAAATAGTGAAGCGGCACGGTGGTGAGATTACCGCAAGGAGCAAACCGGGTAAAGGAACCACCTTTATAGTGACTCTGCCTGTGGAAAGAAGAAAAGAATCATGGTAAACATAGAAGTTAAAAAGGATTTTTTCACGATTCTTATGGCTGATGATGATCCTGATGACAGGTTTATAGCCAAACAGGCATTTCATGAACTCGGCTGTTTCGGGGAGTTGCGCTTTGTGGAAGATGGAGAGGAATTGATGCACTTTCTGCGCAGATCAGAGAAGTATGCAGACCTCATGCGACCTTCACATCCGGCGTTTATTCTCCTGGATCTGAACATGCCCAGGAAAGACGGCTGGCAGGCTCTTATGGAAATAAAGACCGATCCTGATCTGCGTGATATTCCGGTGGTAATCTGGACTACATCAAAAGAGAATGAAGCCGCAACCCGATACAACAAAATGGGAGCTGATGATTTTGTCACTAAACCTCCCGATTATGAAAATTTGCTAAACAGCCTTCGGGAGCTTGTTGCAAGGTATTGCTTTGAATAGAACAGCTTCGATATTCAATTCGTACTCTTTATTATTTTAACTTTTCATATCAATTTCCGGATTGCCTTCAGTACAGCATCATAGTCAGGTTCATTGGTTACCTCTTTTACTACCTGAATATACCGGATCACGCATTCACGATCCAAAATAAAAACAGCTCTTGCCAGCAACCGCAGTTCTTTTATCAGAACGCCATATTTTATTCCAAAAACAGCCTCCCGATGGTCAGACAATGTGATAACCTTATCCACTCCGGCATTTCCACACCATCGTTTCTGGGCAAAAGGCAAATCCATACTAATAGTCAGTATCCGGACATTTTCACCCAGCCGCCCGGCCTCCTCGTTAAATCTGCGAGTTTCCATATCACATACAGGAGTGTCAAGAGAAGGCACAGAAGAAATAATTATGACTTTTCCCCGAAAAGATGAAAGCTTAACCGGCAATAGATCATTATCCAGGAGTTCAAAGTCAGGCGCTTTCTCTCCCTCCTTGAGTTCGTTTCCGACAAGAGTCAACGGGTCGCCATTTATTGTTATTATTCCTGTACGTTCTTCCACTTTATCTCCTCTCATTTTTCTTATATGGTTTTACTTTGTCTCTCTTTTTAATTTCCTTTCAGAAAAACCCGCATATTCATAAAGAGTAAGATCGGTCACAATATCATTCCCTTAAAATTTAGGTTTACTTTTTTGTCATTTCTTTACCGCAACACTGAAGCGGGACTGTACATGAGACTTCTTTCCCCGCAATGCATGAACATGGCCTTGTTACCTGCAGTTCAAGACCGCATGTTTTACATACAAAAATATCTCCCTGTTTCATCTCTACGCAACTAGCCATATCTTCATCCTCTTTTTAACGTTCAAATTCTCAGTTCTATATTCACAAGATAAAAACAATATCCCCTATTGCCGTTATTTTAACTTTATATCCCTCGCCCTTCTATTATTTGGGAGGTTGCTATTAAAAGATGCACGCGCAATCGAGACATTTGTAGTAATTGTAACGCTGTAAACCGAATATTTAAATAAGGTGAATCATGTATTTATGTTATCAGGTTCCTCGATGTAATCACTCAGACGCTCGGCCAGGTTTGCTCATGGAAAACAGGCAATCCATTTCGCTGACCGGTCAGGCTGGCGGCCTGAATCCTGAGAGCAGTTCTTCAATCTTTTCGGGCTCCTGCATTCCTAATTCCATGATTGGCCGTTTGGTTACATCTTTCCTGAACCGGTCGGCAAACATTTTGCCGGGCGGGGCCTCATATAGAACCCCTATGGAATAAATTTCGCTTGTTTCCATCTCCTTATTAAGCGCCGCATTCCTGTCACCAGGGTCATACCCCTTTCCTGTTTTTACGACCCTTTCCTTATACCAGCTTACAGGGTGCGTTCCCCAGGTAATACAGGGTTGTATGATATCGACATAGGATAATCCCCTGTGCCTGACAGCCCTGACCAGGATGTCTTTAAGGTGCTCAATTTCTCCCGCAAAACCTCTTGCCACAAAACCGCACCCCTGCAATATTGCCATAGCGGGCATATTCAAAGGGGGAATCTCCACACCTTTAAGTTGAAGCCGCCGCTTTTCTCCAAGAGGCGTGGTGGGAGATGCCTGCCCCTTGGTAAGGGCGTAAATCTCATTATTGTGCACTGCCACTGTGATGTCGGGATTGCGGCGTATCGCATGAATAAAGTGGTTTCCCCCTTCACCGTAACAGTCACCCTCGCCTGTTACGACTATTGTTGTCAAATCGGGATTGACTGCCTGTATTCCCGTTGCCACGGGGATAGCCCTGCCGTGCAGGCCGTTGAAAAAATTGCATTTCAGGTAATGTGGCAGCTTGGCCGCCTGCCCGATCCCTGAGACAAGACAGACTTCGTGCGGGGACTTGCCAAGTTCCGCAAGCGCCCCTTTAAATGCCTTCAGTATTCCGAAGTTCGGACATCCGGGACACCACTGAATTTCCACTTTATTGTTATATTCATCAATTCTGTTCATGGTATTTTCTCCTGATATATTGACCTGTCATAGGCAGACCGTCGCACCTGGAAATCAGCCCGTTAAAATTTATATCATATTCGCTTTTGAGCAACCGTGACAACTGGCCGCAGGCATTGCCTTCTACTGCCCAGTATTTTTTTCCTTTCAGGAATTCATATTCCGGCAGGGGCCACAATTCCGTGAAATGGATCAGGCCGGCATTGATACCATCTGCTTTTAGCAATCTTACAGCCTCAATAATGGCTCCCCTGGTGGAACCCCATCCTAGCAGTATGATATCCGCTTCTTTTATGGATATCTCTTCCGGCGGCAGGACAGAGCTTCTCAATCCCTTTCCCTTGTTCATTCTTTTTCTTGCCATTGCTGGTGCGGTCTTTGTCAGATCCTCGGTAATATGTCCCCATTCATCGTGTTCATCACTATCCGCGCAGACAAGATGCCTGGACATGCCTGGGTACAGCCTGGGGGATATGCCGCTTTCGTTAAGACGATATCTCATGTAATCCCTGATCCCGGAAGGGTCAATTTTTTGAGTCCGCAGATTTATCTCTTTAAGCCCAAAATCTGCTATTGAAAAACTGCTGTCTGCCAGGAACTGGTCTGTGAGCACAATAACTGCTGTCTGATATTCCTGGGCCAGTTCAAATGCCCGAACCATCTTATGAAATGCATCTTTTGGATCGGAAGGCGCAAGCACCATCTTTGGGAACTCCCCGTGTCCTGCATTTACTGCAAAAAGCAGATCTCCCTGGGCTGTCCTGGTGGGGAGACCTGTGGCGGGACCCGGTCGCTGCGCCAACACAATTACCAGTGGCGTCTCTGTCATTCCGGCGAGGCTTATGCCCTCAACCATCAGTGCAAAACCTCCACCCGATGTGGCTGTCATGGCCCTTGCACCGGCATAACTGGCGCCGATCGCCATATTTATTGCAGAGATCTCATCCTCTGCCTGCTCGGTGAATATTCCCAGTCGCTCCTCCACAGCGGCAAGGTATGTGATTATTCCTGTAGACGGACTCATGGGATAGGCCGAGATAAAACGGCAGCCTCCATAGGCAGCGCCCAGCGCTATAGCCTCATTCCCCGATATTACATAATACACCTTTTCTTTTCGCGGCAGTTTCCATGGACACATATCGCCGCATTCCCTCACAGCGATGTTAAATCCCTCTTCAAGGGCCTTGACATTGTCAGATACGATATCTCCCCCTTTTTTCGAGAAGGTCTTTTTGATGTTCTCCTTAACCAGGTTGATATCCATTCCAAGTGTGGAGATAAGGGCGCCCACCGCAATAGTGTTGGCGTATATCTCATCCCCCAATTTTTCCTTTGCCAAGCCGGAAAAAGGTATTTCGATGGACCTGTCACCTTCTTTTTGCACGGAGATGATAATTCCCTTTTCTTTCACAAGACCCCTGTATTTTTCCGCGGCTTCCGCATTCATTGCAAGAAGAATATCCGCGTCCGCCAGGGGGGCATTTACCGGCGCCTCCCCTACTCTGATGGAATAACTGTTCCTGCCTCCCCTGATCCTGGATTCATATTCCTTCCACGAGAAGACAGGATAGCCATGCGCGGCTACTGAATCGGTCAAGAGTTCTCCTATCGTCTGAACACCCTCTCCGGCAGCTCCGGCAATCACAATATTTATGTCATTCATAAATTTTGACCTCTCTCATATATGCCCATAACCTGAAACTTTGTTTAAATAACACTCTCTTAAAAATGAGTTACAGCAGTTCTTTTGATTCATTCTATCTGATAAGACCTATAAAGAAATAGGGTGCATACTGTATTTTCTATTTCATGAAATTGTATTATTTAAATAGTGGATAAACGATTATGTTACATCAAAACCGGATAGGACCGATGCATTCGGAGGCATCGCCAGGTATCGCTATGAGTCGGGATTGAGAGCGGGCGATATCTCTCAGACCGGACAGGTCACCCTCCTTTTGCTTGAATCGGTTGCGGAGCGGGGTGGATATGACCAGGAGGATTTCACAAAGAGACTGGACGATTTTCTGGAAAATCTGGATGGAAAGCCCTATTCAGGCAGATATACTGACTGGGCCATGAGGGATGTCTGGAATCAGCGTAAATCCGGAACAGCATGGGACAAGACTGGAAGCAGGGCCGACACTGCTGAGGCGGCTGTTCGATCCGCGATTCTTGCCGCACTGTTCTTTGAAAACCCGGAGCGCCTGGTAATAGATGGATATAAGAACATCAGTCTAACCCATGCCGAACCCTATGTTGCAGGCCAATCTATTTCCTTTGCCCTAACCTTATCCGCCCTGATACGAAAAGTGCCACTTGACGATATAAGGGGCTATCTGGCTGATATTGCCTCAAAGAAGTCTGTCAGGATGCTGGTCCCTTCATTCGACTGCCTGGTCCAGGCAGCCAATGGAGCGACAGCAGCAGACAGCGGGGTCAATATCGATCCTCCCTCTCTTATCTGCTCCATCAACGGCCTGAACTGCACACTCGGTTTTATGCTCCCTTCATGTTATTATCTCCTGCACCGTTTCTCCGGTGACTTCGAGAAATCCGTATTGTCGGCAGTAAACGGCGGCGGCAACAATATGGCCCGCGCTGCCTTGATGGGAGCGCTTTCCGGAGCCATGGCAGGTCTTAAGGGAATACCGGAAAGATTCATCTCAGGATTAAAGGATCACGAGATGCTTCTCCCACTGGCAGAGCAAATCGCCGGACATGGGGGCGGGTAAGCCCGGTTTGACAGGCACGAAACCTGTTTCACCTGGAAACCAAAGAGGCCCCGGCGCTCTACGGATGCTTATGATTTTACCGTATGCCTCATACCATAAACCTTATTCCATTATTATCCATGCCTGCGCTTTGTCGCCTGTGCGAACCTTTTACGGACAAGAGCGACCCTATATATCTGCATTTATTCGGGAAAATCTCAGACTATTTGCAGGACTCATTATAAAATCATCTCCCCTTACCATAAGTTCGGAGTCCCTGTTAATATTTCCGATAATGCGCCGGGACTCTGAATCCACCGGTACAGGCAGCCACCTCTGCATGCTATTTTTGTTTTCGCCCAGATAAGGGTAATCATCTCCCCAGAATTTTAAGTATCTCCGGGGCGCTTTTGCATTATCTTTATTGTGAGACGAATACATAGATTCCTCCTTTCAACTCCAATGGATTTTTATTCGGAATGACAAGCTATTAAGGGTCGCGTTTCTCTTAGCTACGAATGCCCGTATCTTACCTGATCTTCAACAGGCATTGAATAAGGAGAATCCTGTATTTTTTATACGCAGAACATATGGATCGTTTTGTTATTTTTACCGGTATTTTCCGAATGAGATATTCAGAAACTGAATTATTTCAGTGCTATTTTTCTTAATGAATGATATATACCTGAACCATCAGCTATTATATAAAATAATATTATTCAATGATTATCAATAATAATGATGACAAAATTAATATGGACGATCAATCGATAAAAATCCTTCTTATTGAGGATGACGAAGATGATTGCGTAATTATTCGGGACATAATCTCCGGCATTCGAACATGGAGATGTCGATTGGATTGGGTGTCCGCCCCCGAAAATGCCTTGGACAAGGCCTCTTCCGAACAGTATCAGATATGTCTTCTGGATTACAGGCTCGGGGAAAAAAACGGCATCGAGTTACTCAAAGTTTTAAAGCAAAATGGTTTCGAAGCGCCGATTATAATGCTTACAGGCTACGGTGACCATGAAACGGATATCGAAGCAATGAAAGCGGGTGCGGCTGACTATCTGGAAAAAGGCAGCCTGGAACCCAAAATACTGGAACGATCCATTCGGTACGCTATTGACAGGGGAAACGCATTAAAAGCTATTAGAGAATCTGAAAAGGCGCTTCGGGCATTATCCGGCAGGCTAGTCAAAGCCCAGGAGCGGGAAAGGTCGCGTATTGCCAAAGAGCTGCATGACAGCATAGGGTCCAACCTGTCTGCTATTAAGTATATCCTGGAAGAAAAGCGATATCGCATGGGCGCGGACAATGCCCCTCATAATGGGCCGACCCTGGAGAAAATCATTGATCTTGTAAAGGAGACCATGGAAGAAACCCAGCGAATGTCCACAAATTTGAGGCCGGCCATTCTGGATGATATGGGGATTATCGTTGCGATTCAATGGGTGGCAAGAAAATTTCGGGAGGTATATTCTGACATATCCATTGAAACTCACATGGATATTGCTGAAGACGATGTGCCGGAATCCTTGAAAATCGTGATCCTTCGTATAGTCCAGGAGGCGTTTAACAATATTTCAAAACACAGCGGCGCTGATAAAATAGAGGTTTGTTTGCAGAGAACCAACGACAACCTGGAGCTGACAGTGGAGGACAACGGCAAAGGATTTGACACTGAAAAGTTGCTATCTCAATCGCATGAGACCTCAGGCATGGGCCTGATGGGAATGAAAGAACGTTCAGAAGTCTATGGAGGCAGCTTCCGGATTGATTCCGGTATTGGTAAAGGTACAATCATTCAGGCAGGTTGGTCTATGCGTTCTAAAACATTCACCGGGTGACCAGACCTTTCTCGATTGCATAAGCAGTAAGCGCAGATGCAGTGTGAAGGTCCAGCTTTTCCATGATGTTGGCCCTGTGTTTTTCAACAGTCTTGACACTTATACATAAGTAATCAGAGATTTTTTTATTCTGATACCCCTCTCCCACCAGTTTCAGGACCTCCTTCTCTCTCCTGGTCAGCGTTTCAAAAGAGGATTCTTTCCTGATCGATTTTTTGTTTTCAATATAACCTTCCAGAATCTTTCCGGAAATCTCGGGACTGAGGTACTGTTTTCCATTGAGCACAGACCTGATGGCCACAAGCAGTTCATCGTGACCAGCGGTTTTGAGACAGTAGCCATCCGCCCCGGATTTAAAGGCCTGCAAGATATTCTCTTCTTCCTTGTGCATGGTCAAAGCCAGAATCTTTGTGCCCGGACACTTGCCCTTAACTTCCAGGATCACGGAAATCCCGTCCATCTTAGGCATGTTGAGGTCCAGCAGCACCAGATCGGGCTCAAGGTTGAGGATAGTGCGAATAGCGCTGAGTCCGTCTTCAGCCTCACCCGCCACTTCAAAGTCACTGCTGAGGTTTAAAAGAGAACGAAGCCCTTCTCTGAGGATCTTGTGGTCCTCTACAATCACTAATCTTTTTTTACCCTGCATCACTGCCTCCCTGAAATATTAGTGATTTTCGGCATTTGAGTATAAACAATGGCTACTATACCTAAAGGCAAATATATGTAAAGATAAAAGTCTTTTGAATCAGAGTTCTTTGGATATGGATATGAATATGGTTGTGCCCTTTGGGTTGTGCGACTCAGCCCATACCTTGCCTTTGTGTTGCTCGGCGATCTCTTTCACAATGGCCAATCCAAGGCCTGTTCCGTTCACCGACCTGTTTTTTAAGGCATTTTCCCTGAAAAAGTGACCGAATATCTTCCCGGGGTCCTCACAGGACAAGCCTGAGCCGTTGTCTTTAACCGCTATAATATGATGCTGTTCCCCGTTTGAATAAATCACTTCTATCCGGCTCAATTCATCTCCCCCGTATTTCAGCGCATTATCCACCATATTACGAAGGGATCTTAGTAAAGATAACCTGTCAGCACACATTTTTGGATTTTCATCCGGCCCAATCAAATGAATGCCTCTCAGATCAAGTTGCGTAGAGTATTCATTCCGAATAATTTCGCAGATTTCATTTAATTTGATCTCTTCGAATGTAAGAGGGACCTCTTTTGAGGCTATAAAAATATTGATATTCTCCACCAGGGCAGCAATCTGTTCAGAGGCATGCAGTATCTGTTCACAATAACGCCTGCCTTTTTCATCGAGTCTATCAGCGTAATTATTAAAGAGGCGTCGGGTAAGGCCATAGATGCCAACAACAGGGCTTTTGAGATCATGGGAGATCGAATAGGCCAAATATTTGATCTTTTCAGAGCTTTCTTTAAGTCTCGCATTGGCCTCGGTCAGATCGGCTGTGCGTTCTATGACCTTTTGTTCCATCTCTTCATAGGCCGCTTCAAGGGCCTTTTTGGCCTTTGAACGGTCTACGGCATAGCGGATGGACCGTTCCAGCAGTTGGGCGTTTACCTGATCTTTGACAAGATAATCCGCAACACCGGCTTGCATGGCCCGTACATCTATTTCATATTCCCCTTGTCCTGTCAGGAATATAAAGGGGATGGTCCATGCCTTTTTTTGCGCAATCTGAAGAATCTCAAATCCATCATGATAACCGAGCCTGTGATCCAGGAGACAGACATCATGCTTCTGACCCTCCACTGCCTCCAGGGCCTTTTCATATTCCTGAACCCAGTCAAGTGAAAAATTGCCATCCCTGACCTCTGATAAAATATCCCGAATCAATACGAAGTCGTCTTCATCATCCTCTATGAGAAGAATTTTTAAAGGCGGCGGGAATATTTCCGCTACTGATGAATTACCTATGGCATTAATGGGCGTCATGGCTGCCTGATATGATATTTTTTTTCATTTTAAGGTGCTGAATCAGTTCCGAACTCACCAGCATCTTCTTTGTATGTCTTTATGACTCAGTTTTTGAAGAATACAGGAAAAAGTATAAAATCTAAATAAGGTCTATAATGTATTTTAGTGAGACAGCAAATATTTATAATCCGGCCCGTTCCATAAAATAAAGCAGCGCGATGATTATAATGGCCAGCGGTATTACCACTGCCATATTGCCAACCTTCAGGACCTGAGGAATAGTTATATCTCCAAAATCTCCTTTTTTCAGAATTCCATCCTTTAAAATTGGATAAACAGCAGCGAAAAGCCATGAACCGGCTATAATTCCCGGCAGCCCTGCAACTATGGCATCCAGATATCCGTTGCCCATTGCGCCCGCGATAGTGCCGGGGCAGTAGCCCAGAAGCGCGAAACCCATTCCGAATATCAATCCTCCGATAACGTTTCTCCCCCAGGAGCCTGACTTGGGACGCAGCCTGATTCGGCCGAGCCCCTGCATGGCAAAGAGGCCCAGCATACCAGTAACAACCGCTGTGAGCATTATCTTAACAACAGTAAAATCAGTAAACAGAAGCTGGTTTACAATAACATCATATTTGGTAACTCCCCCCTTCTGAAGGAGAAAGCC
>CAZJOB010000007.1:18289-20016 GCA_964547435.1 uncultured Desulfatiglans sp.
ATAAGATGACCCTGAACAGCAACCAGGCCATAAAGATTCCGCCCGCAAAGAAACATATCGCGGAAATCCAGCTTGATACGGCAAGCTGCATGGCGCCGCTTATGCCGTGCCCGCTCGTACACCCGTCCGCCCAGCGTGAACCAAAGCCAAGAAGAATGCCGCCCAAAAACCCGATAATCAGCCGTAAAAATATGTTTTCTCCAAGGTGAAGTCTCCACACGGAAGGTATCCACTGCATACTGAAATCACCGGAAAGCATTGATGAAACAAAGGCCCCGATAATAATGCCCGCGACCAGCATAAACTGCCAGTCAACAACCGGTTTCACCTCCTGAAAATAGAGTCTGCTTTCAGCGGATTTGCCTCTGAACAGCCTTTCAATCATGCCTGCCGATCTGGCAAACGTGGTCGAGCAGCCTATGGGTTCACCGGAGATCAGCCATGTAAACCAGCTTAAAACACCTATGCCTATACCTGCCGCATAGGGAGACCATTGAACCTGTGTCAGCCAGTCCATAATGTATCCTCCTTTTTTTCATTACTTTATATATCCTGCCGCGCTGTATCCTGTCATGCCTCCCGGGACATGATACACCTCAGTGAACCCACTCTGTTTCAGAATACTGGCTGCCAGGCTGGAACGGTTGCCGGTGCTACATATCAGATAAACGGGTTTGTCCTTTTTTATTTCATTACTGCGAAAGCGCAGGTCAGGCGCCGGAATATTAATGGAACCCTTTATGTGAGCCGCTTCATATTCCAGCGGAGCTCTGACATCCACCAGTGTAAAGCCCTCTTTCTCTTCATTTGTCTGCCTGTTCAGTTCTTCAGCCTGAATAAGACCGATATTTCCTGTCCCGTATCCTTTGCTTATCCAGCCGCTCATGCCGCCGCTCAGGCATGCAGACGTCCGGTCCATGCCCACACGCTGCATCCAGAGCCTGGCATTTGAGGCATCCTGATAATTGTCGGCCACAATAAGAATGTCCCGGTCAGGGGGTATCACCCATCCGGCAAATGTGGGAAAATTGCCGCCAAGGTCAAGATGCCATGCCTCGGGTATATGAAAACCGGCAAAGGCCGCGTAATTGCGAATGTCCAGAACCAGGCAGTCCTGTGCCTGCATTCTGGTTTTAAATTCGGAAGGAATGAGCTCCTCCATTTTGGGCAGCCCGGACAGCATTGCCGGCCCGTTCCTGTTGATATCGCTGCACCGGCTGAAGTGGTCGGGCGCAGGCGGCATATTGGATGTAAGTGATTGAATAAACTTATCCTTGTCCTTTATCTGAAGACTGGGATTATAGCGCCTTTCATAGCCTATGGTGGATGTCCACTTGGCCCCCATTGACCTGCCGCACAGGGATCCGGCGCCATGGGCCGGATATACTTCGCAGTAGTCCGGCAATTTGAGAAGTTTATCATGGAGACTGTGATACAATTTGCCTGCCAGTTTTTCCGCAATATCAGGAAACAGGTCCGGCCTTCCCACATCCCCTACGAACATTACATCGCCCACAAAGACCCCTATGGGAGAATCGCCCCGCGATTGATCCGTGACCACATATACAATGTGTTCCGGTGTATGTCCGGGCGTCTCCAGGACATCCAGTTTCATATCCTCGATAAGAAAGCTGTCACCCTCTGACACTGCAACATGTTCAAATTTACAGTTGCCTGATTTCGGAGCATAGATCTCCGCCCCGGTCGCTGCCGCAAGGTCAAGGTGC
>CAZJOB010000007.1:20026-20323 GCA_964547435.1 uncultured Desulfatiglans sp.
CTGATATAAAGTCAGCATGCAGGTGAGTCTCAAGAATATGGGTGATCCTTACTCCCAGTTGCCGGGCCTCATCTATATAAATATCTACATCCCGCCTGGGATCTATTACCGCACATGTTTCACTGCCTGCCAGGATATAGGAACTGTGCGCAATTTTTTCGAGAAAATAGTGTTTTAACAGCATTTTGTATTCTCCTTTGTTGTTGTTATTTTATTTAGCAAATTCAACATGATGCCACCGGTTAAAGATAAAAAAAGTAAAAAATTGTTACGACAACCGCCAGAAACAGAATGGTC
>CAZJOB010000007.1:20333-28343 GCA_964547435.1 uncultured Desulfatiglans sp.
CCGCCGCCCGGTTTTACATAATCTATGTTTCTGTACCCTCCCGGCGTTTTATACAGGGCGTTAACCTGGTGAGTCGGCAGGATAAAGGAGTTTGCAGTGGAAACAGCCACAAGCAATGCCAGGGAACGGGGATCTATCCCCACTGTATCAGCGATGCTTATTGCCATGGGGAATAGAATAACGGCTGCGCCCACATTTGACATGAAAAGTGAAAATAACACGGTTATACATGAAAGCGCCAGGAGTATAATAAAGATATGGTTTCCATGAATCATTGAAATTATTTTGTCTGCCAGAAAGACCGCTGTACCGGTTTTCTGCATGGCAACCCCCAGAGGAATAAGTCCTGCCATGAAAAACACCACCTTCCAGTCAATGGCCTTGTAGGCCTCATCTATCTTCAATACGCCTGTCAAAACCATGGCAATAGCCCCGGACATGAAAGATACGGGAATTGAAAATCCCGCCATGGCCAGACCTGCGGAAACTGCGAAACACAAAAGCGCGATCCATGCCCTGGATGCATCTTTTTCATCTGCTTCTACAGGGGTGATAACAACAAAATCATGGCCTTTCTTCATATCAGCAATCTTCTCCCACAGGCCGTGAACAATTAATATGTCTCCCTGGGTTATTTCAATATCGGAAAAATCCCCTCTTACCTTCTCACCACTGTGATACAAAAGAACCGGTTCAACCCCGTAATGCCGCCTCAGCCCGAAATTTTTTATGGACTGACCTGCGATCGCGGAACGGGGAGGAATAATCACCTCAGCAAATCCCGCACCGGTTGTGTCATCCAGCGTACTAAAGATTTTAGGTCTTGGAACAGGAACCAGTTCGTGATCAATGGCGAAGTTTTCCGAATTTTCCTCCTTTCCCAGCAGGGCAACAATCTGATCGGCCTCAAATCTGGTTTCACGCCAAGGCGCGTATTCCACGGATTTTTCTCTGTTAACGGCAAGGATATTAAGATTATATTCGTCCCATATCCCCGCATCCTCCAGGGATTTCCCGATCAAAGGGCTGTTATTTTTGATCCTGTAATACCGGATATTCGCAGACAGGCCCCATTCCTCTGCAAGTCTGATCTGTAACTGGTCGGAATCTTCACCCGCCTTATATTGCGGAAGAATGAATTTTCCCAGAAAGAAAAAAAAGATCACGCATGAAAACAGAAGGGCAAGACCCACAGGTGTTACGGCAAAAAGGCTGTATGGCGAAAGAGAAGCCCCTAAAAGAAAATCATTAACCAGCATCAACGGCCCTGAGCCGATCATTGTAAGAGGAGCGCTCAGAATAATGGCAAAACCAACGGGCATAATAAGACCTGAAGCGGGCATTTTTTTTCTGCGGGATATGTCTATGATGGAAGGAAGAAACAGGGCAGCCGCACCGATATTCTGGATAAAGCCAGACAGTATTCCTGTTGATGCGGACAACACGGCAATAATTCTGCGGCGGCTTTCTCCTGTAAATTTAAGCGTCAATCGTGAAAAGCCTTCCATCAAACCTGTTCTGGCAATACCCCTCCCCAGAATCATTACGGCTATCATGGTTATAACCGCGTTGGAGGAGAATCCTGACAATACCTCCACAGGTCTCAGGACACCTGTCCATGCCAGCGCCAGCATACATAGAATGGCAACGATATCGATGCGCAATTTATCGACGATAAGCAACAGGGCGGTCATGAACAGAATGGAGAGAACAATAATAATTTCAATATTCATTGATTTATCCTTTTACTCTGTTTTAAGTTTGGGTTTTGTTCAATCCCCGGCCACCAGCAAGGTGTTAGATGCAAGTCGAAAATCCCGGTCTTTAGGGCGCTGTAGGAGCGCTGACTTAGGCATGCAAACCTACGCCGCAAGTTGAGACGGTGAAATCCCGACGATTATTCCCGGGAGAGAAGCGACTGAAGGCAATCCCTCTTAAAGCTGGACAGATGACATTTTGATGATAGATCAGGGCGTCTCCTCCCGGTTTCAAAAATTGTATATTTATGTTAAATATTTTACTGCCAGGTTGCATGCCTTTCCTATAAGACTTATTGTTGTGATAGTATATGACAGGTGGCGTTATGTGTCAATATTACCTCAAATATACGATAGTAAACTTTTGATAAAAATGTGTTTAAAATTTCTTTCAGAAAAGCAATGGATTAATTTACAGTTTTCCTGTATAATCTCCGATAATTAAATTATGGAAATGATCATATTCGCGTTTATCAACAGAGGTTTTGATTATGAAATCCATGAACGAAAATAATACAGCACTTGAACCTGCCGCTATAGAACCCTATGACAAGGAATGGGGAGTGGGTGTTTCAGGTATAACAGATAATCCTTCGCCCTTTCCGCGAATCAATACAATACTGAAAAGACTCAAGGAGACAGATCACACCGCGGATCATTCCCGTGCGGTCATATACACTGAGGGGTATTTTAAAAAATACACATCATTTCCCCAGGCCCTCAAATGCGCCCTGTGCTATCGCGACCTGCTGCAGAATGTCAGAATAAACATCTACCCCGATGAACTGATAGTGGGGGAACTGGCGGCGCCTGCAAAGAGCGCACCAGTGTACCCGGAATTCTCAATAGACTGGCTCTGTGATGAGATGGTTAACGAACCACTGGATAAAAGGCGCAATGACCGCTATGTGATAAGTGAAGAGACAAAAAAGGCCCTGCTTGGGATTCAGCCATACTGGAAAGGCAACACACTTGAGGAACATATTCTGAGCGCCCTTACCGAAGAGGAGATAAAGGGCTCTCATCTTATGAAGGGCGTCAATTTTTTTGGCCTTTTCGCGTCCGCGGGTGTGGGCCATGTGTGCGCGGATTATGAGAAACTGCTTCACACAGGTTTTGGCGGTATTCGAAAGGAGATTCAGGAAAAGATTGAAAAACTGGATACCGCGATCCCTGAAGATATCCCGAAAAAGGAGTTTTATGAAGCGGCCCTGATCGCGCTGGAAGGCGCCACCACATATATAAGACGTTACTCAAAGCTCGCAGCGGACATGGCGGAAAAGGAACCTGATGCACAGAGAAAAAAGGAGCTTCTTCGCATTTCAGCCAATTGTGAACAGGTTGCCGAAGGCCCTGCAAGGGATTTCTGGGAGGCCATACAGTTATGGCACATAGCAACCAACCTGATTATTATTGAGACAAACGGGCATTCGGTCACATACGGCCGTTTTGACCAGATCTTTTACCCTTTTTACAAAAAGGGTATTGCAGAGGGCAGATTTACAAGGGAGTTCATGCAGGAACTTATTGAAATGGGCTTTCTTAAAATGCATGAACTGTGCAAGATTCGTGATAAAAAGGCAATAGTGTTTTCCAGCGGAACAATCATGGGAGGGACCGCACTGGACGTAGGAGGAGTTGACAAGGAGGGCAATGATGCCACCAATGATGTCAGCTACATGGTGCTGGATGCCCATGCCCATACACGAATACCCAATCCCTGGATGGGAGTAAGGCTGCACGAAAATTCACCGCGTGAATTTAAGATAAAAACATTCAATGTAATACGAATAGGAACCGGAGAACCAAAGGTCTTCAACGATTCAGAGATGATCAAGGCATTACAGAACTATGATAAACCACTGGAAGATGCAAGAAATTACGTAGGAATCGGATGCGTTGAGCCCTGCGTTCCGGGTAAGACATACGGCTGGCATGACTCGAGCTCATTTAACATAGCCAAGGTGCTGGAGCTGTCAATAAACAACGGCCGCTGCATTGACTGCGGCCCCATGTGCCCGCGGTATGAAAAATGCGCAGACGCCGGAAACAGGCTGGGCATTGATACAGGCAGCCTGGAGACCTTTCAGTCTTTTGAAGATGCCATGGACTCCTTTGACAGGCAGATGAAATACTGGTGCGATCTCATGATATCACAGGTAAACAAGGTGGATATAACTCATCAGAGGTTGAAACCGCTGCCATATCTTTCACTGCTCATTGAAGGATGCATTGAAAAGGGAAAGGACGTTTCCGCAGGAGGAGCCATCTATAATCACAGTGGCCCTCAGGGTGTGGGAATAGGCACGGTTGCGGACAGTCTCACCGCAATAAAACAGCTTGTATTTGATGAGAAAAAGACAGACGGCAGGACCTACCTGGAAGCGCTCAAGGCCGACTGGAAAGGGCACGAACCCCTCTACGCCCTTGTAAACAGCGATAAAATGCACTGTTACGGCAATGATGATGATTATGCGGATGATATCGCAAGATTCGTTGCAGCTACGTATTGTAAACACGTCGAACACAGGCCCACTCCTCATGGAGGAGAGTATATGCCGGGCGTGTTTTCAGTATCACAGAACGTAATGGCAGGGACATTTACCGCTGCCACACCGGACGGCAGAAAGGCATATGAACCACTTTCCGACTGTATAGGGCCGGTCCATACACAAATGGGTTCCCATGACAGAAGGGGGCCCACGGCCATAGCCAAATCGGTTGCAAAACTTGATCACAGCCGTATAGGAAACGGCATTATTTTAAACTGGAAGTTCTCTCCCGGAGCAGTGTCCGGTGAAACAGGCAGGGACAGCCTGATTTCACTGATGGATACATATTTTGAGGAAAAGGGCATGCAGAGCCAGTTTAACATAGTAGGCAGGGAAATTATGCTGGATGCACAGAAAAAGCCTGACCAGTATAAAGATCTGCTTGTTAGAATAGCAGGCTACAGCGCCTATTTTGTTGAGCTGAGCGAGGAGTTGCAGAGTGATCTGATAAGCAGAACGGAACTGTCGTTTGATTAGACATCAGAAGACAGAGGTCAGAAGTCAGAGGTCAGAAGACAGAGGTCAGAAGACTGAGATTTGAGATCTGAAATTTGAAATTTGAAATTTGAAATTTATATATGGGAGTAAATCATGGTAGCAAAATTAAAGACATTGAATACATATAAGGCCGCCGAAAAAATCGAACCAAAGGCGATTGAACCCTTTGACAGGGAATGGGGAATCGGCGTTTCAGGAAACACACCAGAGCCATCTCCCTTTCCCCGAATTAACCGGATTCTTAAAAAAACCGCCAAGACCACCAATGGTTTTGTTCCGCATGAAAGGGCCCTTCTGGTCACCGAAGCCCACAGGAAAAATCCCGGGGCGCCGCAGATTATTAAATGCGCCGAAGCCATGGCGAATGTCCTGAAAAATACCCCCATTTATATCTACGATGACGAGTTGATTGTCGGGGGCCTTGGCTGTGATAAAAAAGGCGCCCCTGTGTTTCCAGTATTCGGACTTAACTGGGTAGTTGACGAGATGCGAGACGGGCTGATGGACTACAGTGAAAAGCGCACGCATGATTATTTCAGCTACACAAAGGAGTCTCAGGAAAAGCTGGAGTCCATACGCGATTTCTGGGATGGCAAGACAATCGAAGACTACACAAACTCCCTTTTATCCGATGATGAATTAAAGGGCTCCCATGCCGGCAAGGGGGTGTTCTTCGCCGACGCCTACATATTCTGCGGTGCGGGTCACCTGGGATTGGCATATGACAGGCTCTTCAAACTGGGATACAAAGGCATAAGACAGCTTATTCTGGACAACCTGCAAAAAGTGGATAAGACCGGGCCCGAAGGACTTAAAAAACATGCATTTCTCAGGGCCGAGCTGATAGTCAACGAGGCGGCAACCGAACATATAAAACGTTATGCAAGTCTCGCGAGACAAAAGGCAAAAAACGAAAAGAACAGATCCCGAAAAAGGGAACTGAATCAGATGAGTGAAAACCTTGAATGGATATCTGAAAATCCTCCCCGCACATTCTGGGAGGCCATTCAGCTTGTTCACCTCGCAATCTGCATGGTTCACATGGAATGCAACGGCCATTCCATTTCATACGGAAGATTTGACCAGTACATGTATCCCTTCTTTAAAAAGGATGTGGCAGAAGGCACGGCAACACGTGAATTCATTCAGGAACTTATAGAAAACTTCTACCTCAAGATCTGGGACCTGAACAAGCTTCGCAGTCATGTTCTTATCAAGACATTCGGAAACGGCGGCATAGGTGGACAGTGCCTTACCCTGGGTGGAATTGACAGAGAAGGAAAGGATGCCACAAACGAACTTACCTACATGGCCATTGACTCCCATGTTCACATAAGGGTTCCTACCCCATGGCTGGCTGTCAGAGTGCACGCGGGAACGCCCTGGGAACTGAAGGTAAAGACTGCCAATGCCATACGGCTTGGCACAGGGGAACCCAAGATATTTAATGATGATGTAGCAATTCCTGCTATGCTGTCATCCTTTACCGAGGTAAAGGACGCGCGCGACTACCAGGTGGTGGGATGCGTTGAACCGGATGTCCCGGGAAAATCATATGGCTGGAAGGACTGCGGCCACATGAACATGGCCAAAGTGCTGGAACTTGCCATGAACAACGGCAGATGCATCAACTGCGGCCCTCGCTGTATGAGATGGGAAAAGTGCGGGGCGCAGGGTAAAAGGCTGGGCCTGGAAACAGGAAGCCTCGCTGATTTTAAGACCTTTGACGAGGTCCTGGACGCCTATGACAGGCAGATGAAATACTGGGCCGACCGTCAGATAGCGGTACTGAACGCGGTTGACCTGGCCCATCAGGCCCTGAAACCCCTTCCCTATCTCTCTTCTGTGATGGAAGGATGCATAGAAAGCGGAAAGGACATCACCGCGGGCGGCGTGAAATATAATTTCAGCGGTCCTCAATGCGTGGGAATAGGGACAACCGGTGATGGGCTTGCGGCAATAAAGCAACTGGTGTTTGAAGAGAAAAAGGTGACCGGAAAGGATTATCTGGAGGCCATAAGAAACAACTGGGAAGGGCATGAGGCCCTTTATGCCTATGTTAACAGCGACAAGGTCCACCACTATGGGAATGATGACGATTACGCGGATGAACTGACCAAATTCGCAATGGATACATGGTGTAAACACATAGAACATCGCCCCAACACTCGCGGCGGATTCTATCAGCCGGGGGCCTATTCGGTTACAGTCAACGTGGCATTCGGTCTTATGCAGTGGGCCTCATTTGAGGGCAGAAAGGCGTATGAACCTGTATCCGACTGCATGGGAGCGGTTCACACAAGCTGCGCGTCCCATGATATCAAAGGTCCTACAGCCATATGCCGGTCGGTTACAAAACTGGATCATGCCAGGGCCACCAACGGGACACTTTTGAACTGGAAGTTTTCACCCTCATCCCTTACAGGGGAAACCGGACGAGACAATTTTATCGCCCTCATGGATGAATATGTTCAGCGAAAGGGCATGCACAGCCAGTTCAGTGTTGTAAACCAGGAGACGCTGATAGAGGCGCAGAAGAATCCGGATGAATACAGGGATCTGCTAATAAGGGTGGCGGGATACAGCGCCTACTTTGTTGAACTCTCAAAAGAGCTTCAGGACGATATAATCGGAAGAACTGTTCTTTCGTTTGACTGATTGGATTTGAACAGGAATGAATCTTAATAAAGATGGCGAGGCCCGCGGCCTCATCACCAATATACAGAAATACACCATTCACGACGGGCCCGGAATAAGGACAGAGATATTCTTTAAGGGATGCCCCCTAAGCTGTATCTGGTGCAGCAACCCCGAGGGCCTGTCGCCGAAACCCCAGACAGGACTGTACCCGGCCAAATGCATAGGCGTAAGCAAGTGTTCTCTCTGCATCAGTGCCTGCCCTCTTGGCAAAGACACACCCATTCAGGTTGAGGATGATATAGTGACAGGGCTGAAGGAATTGCCCGTATGCCCAGACTGCCTTAAATGCGCGGACCAATGTCCCGCCGGGGCAATAATGATCTGGGGAAAGCCAATGACAGTTCCCGAGCTCATGAAGGTCATTCTCGAAGATAGAAGTTTTTACCTGAAGACCGGAGGAGGCGTCACCCTTTCCGGCGGCGAGGTAATGCTTCAGTGGGAATTTGCCGGCCTTCTTTTAAAGGCATGCAAAGAGGCCTCTGTGCACACATGCATTGAATCAT
>CAZJOB010000008.1:0-25905 GCA_964547435.1 uncultured Desulfatiglans sp.
AGGGTCATGATATTCCTTCCCTCTTCTAGCATTAATGTATCAAAGGCCAGTTCTCTTTCATACCAGATACCCTGAATCCCGATGCGGGATCCAAAGGTGGCATCAGGAAATGAAAGCTTTACCTCTCCTGCGGGTTTGCCATTGATTGATACATCTATCTTGCGCCCGCCGGTCCCTGAAATAGCCAGCCGGAGCACTGCTCTCTCTGCATCCGGTTGCTCTGGCAGATCAAATTCTATGATCCAGGGGGCTGCGTTTCCAACCTGCGGCGGCCCAAACCAGAACCTCTGGCCTTTTTCCCTTGCCTCTTCTTCTGCCTTTGCCGAAGCCTCCTTGTCCAGATGCGGAACATGCCTGTAATAGATATCCTTTGAAAAGTCGCTTTTATCGATTACATAATGCACATCATCGGGAAACAACTCTGCGTAAAGTGCATCCATGCCATCATGAAAGTAATCATCCCCTTTCAGGAATTCCCTGCTGTTTCGGTTGGGAATGCCTATATCCCACAACTGCCTGCCGTATCGAACCGGTTTCCACACAGCCTTTATTTCAGTGGTTTTCCCCTTTTCAATCTTTACATTCGGTAATTCCAATTCTCCCAGCACTTCGTCGGCAAAGGCCCTTAGAGTATAAAAACCCGAAGGCACATCGGGAATTTCAAATGTTCCATCATTGTTACCCTTAACCCAGTACTGATAATGCTTTGCGTCCTGCTGCCAGCCGACCTTTAATTTTCCCCATGGCCCTTCGGTCTCTGCCTCATAGTCGGGATGGGTCAGTCCTACCATCAAATTCGCAATTTCTACACTTGAAGGTGCAGAGTTATCATCAAGAATAATCTCCCCTATAACACTGCCGCGCTCATCAGCATTCGAATATGCAGGGGCATCCACCCAGTTGAATGGCCACCTGGCTTCTTCTGCAACCTGCTTTGTTCTTGCGTCCTTGAGATTTGTCTGGGGATCTTCAGCCTGGTTGCAGTATATCATGAAGGGACCAATAACCTTTGTCCAGTGTTCGCCCTTCTCAACAGCGACAACCGCCCCGCCATAGTGACTGCTGCGCCAGTAATTCAGTACACAGGGGGCTGCAATCTGATTCGTATCCCTGTGTGTCAGAAATTCCACCTTGGTCGGCCCGCCGCTCATGTATTCCATTGATGGATTAAGAATAAAACATCCGATTCCCGTTTTAGTGCTTGCCCAGCCAAAGGCACGGTTTTGAAACTGGTTTGCAGTATAGGTATATTTATTTTCAAGGTCTCCTTTTGGATAATACTTGTTGCGCTTCTCATCATTCAGCATCCAGTCAAACATATCACTCAGTTTAATACAAAATCGCGCTTCAGTTATGCTTGTTGAAGGATATTCGGGTTTGTGTTCAAAGATGCAGTAGGTATAAATTCCGGATTCTCCCTGTTCCAATGCGTATCTGATTTCCACATCGGAAAAAAAGTCCCCATTTTCTTTATTTGCGCCGGGGCCTGTACCAAGCGCACGTATACCTCCCGAAATGCCTTTAATTGATACCTCTGCCATCTTTCCCCTGTTGGCAGAAGGATCAATGATAAGCTTTGCAACCGCGTCACTGCTTCCCCTTTTCCCCATTGCATCATGGGACCAGAAGCCATACTGGTGATCAGTCATTCCGGGATTGAGCCCCTCAAGGTTTTCACCCGGAGGATCACGCACAAGATCGGGCTCTCCGCTTTCTATCAGAAATGTAGCAAACATTTCCCTGCCTTTATAGTGCAGAGATACAACATCACCAGATGCCTTTGCCACCTGTGCCCTGACAATGCCATTATCAAGAATATATACCTGATCGGTTTCCATAAGAGTAACCGGATCGGTAGGATTTCGGGTGCAGGCTCCATACAGGATACAGGATGCCAGAAGCATTGTTACTAAAAACACAAGTAGTCTTTTCATCGTATATTCCTTTTTATAGGTGTCTATATTTTTCACCAACTACTTCACAATTTCCCTAATCGTGGTTTTTGCAAAATCAACAGGTCTCAGTATATAGGAAAAACGATATCTCCCATTTCGCAACTGATATTCAGGATGAGTCCTTGGAGACCAGCTATCATCTCCTCCAAGCCCTGCCTGACGGAAATCAATATTGAGCGTTGTAAAAGAAGCGTCTTTTATATCTGTAGTGTGTTTAGCTTTTGTCAGATTTTCCAGAGAATAATGTGTAGCACTGAATTCAAAGGTGGGATTGCCTTTTATAAGCAGACCGATGTTATTATTGTTTTTAATGACCAGCCAGTGAACATCCGACCGGTTGCCGTTCTCCTGCGGCTTTACATATGGAAAGTATAAATCTTTAACCGGGCTTTCATACATGCCAAACCTTGCGCCATCTTTACGGTCGATATAGTTCTCATGAGGCCCGCGGCCATACCAGGTGACATGATGAAAATCTTTTTTCAACAGCCACTCAGTACCGATACGGGGAAGGGTTTCAATGGATTCAGGGATATCAATTTCATTATCTACCAGTATCTCTCCATTTCCATAGACAGTGTAGTTCGTTTTTACAGAAATATCAGCGGACCTGGATGAGAGAACCCCTTTGACCTCGATACCGGCACTGTCATCACCCTCATACACGGAAATTCCCCGGGTTTTAAATGTGAGTTGATCAAGGCCTGCTCCAATCCATTGACTACTTAAACTGCTCCCTCCGCCTCCTTCGTCATTATCAGTCGTGGCTCTCCATAGGTTAATCATGAGGCCACTTTCGAGAAGTTCAACACTGTCAATCTTGAGAGAAGTAAACGTGGCTCTTTTCTTATCAAATACAGCAGACATACTGTTGCTGTCTATGTCTATTACTACCTCATTGTCGAGATTATTTACGTTTACTTTCCCTTTCTGTCCCCCGGGCTTCTCTTTTTCCTTTGCAGGAAAAGCAAACTGTTCCCAGGCCAATTCATGACCTTTATTAGCCCAGGGTTCATTATTTTTAAGTTTCAACCGGATATTCAGATAAAAATCGTCACGGCTCTTCAGGGATTGATCAAAAGGGCCAAACACAAAAATTCTGCTTTCATCCGGCAGAATATCCAGGGTCTCAATCTTCCCGGATTTAATAACTTCAAATGGTGTTGAAAGGTCCCACTCTGCTTCGAGAAAGTCCAGAGATTGAAAATCATACCTGTTTTCAATCGCAATAACTCCGGCATATAAATCAATGGCTTTAATTTTAACAAACTGGAAAATCTTTTTGATCTCCTGCATGGCGGGTTGTGGTGTTCGATCCGGATTGACAACACCATTGATACAGAAATTCAAATCATTTGGCTTGTCCCCATAATCACCGCCATAGGCAAAAAACTCCTGCCCATCCTCATCTCTTTTTATAAGTCCCTGATCCACAAAATCCCAAATAAATGCCCCCTGCATGCGGGGATGTGATTCGAACAGATCCCAGTATTTCTTTAAATTGCCGGTGCTGTTACCCATGCCATGTGCGTATTCGCAAATAATAACAGGACGGGTCGGGTCTTTTTCGGTCAATTTAATCACCTGTTCAAGACTGGGGTACATGGTTGTGATTATGTCATACTTGGGAAGGGTTGTGCCAAATTCGGGATTACTCGTATATGAAGGGGTTTTGGATTCATAATGGATCTGCCGTGAGGAATCCATTTTTTTCATTTCGTCATACATAAGGTCAAAGGCAGTGCCGTTTCCTGCTTCATTACCCATTGACCATATGATAATCGAGGGATGATTTTTATCCCTCGCCACCATACTGGTACCGCGTGTGACGTATGCCTGTTGCCATTCCGGTTTTTCATCCAGGTATATACCCTTTGTCCACAGTTCATGGCTTTCTATGTTTGCTTCATCAATAACATAAATCCCGTATTCATCGCACAGCTCATACCAGCGCGTCTGGTTGGGGTAATGGGACGTCCGGACCGCATTGATATTGTGCTGTTTCATCAGCATTATATCCCTGATCATGGTTTCTTCGGAAACCACACGTCCCGTATCCGGTTGTATCTCATGACGGTTTACACCCTTAAAATAGGGAGCTTTTCCGTTCACCAGTAACTGACCATTGATAATGTCTACTTCTCTAAATCCGATCTTTCGACTTATTGCCTCCCTTACCCGGCCTTCACGGTCTATGAGCTCAAGAGTTAACAGATAAAGGTTCGGAATTTCAGCACTCCACTGTTTTACCTTCTTTATTTTTTTTGAAAAGGATAGGGTTTTACTATTATTCTTATTGATCTCTGGAACAGAAATGGACTCCTCTAATTTAATTCCAAAGCCTTCAAGCCTGATATTGATAGAAGACCCTTTATCTTTTTTAGAACCTGCATTAAACACATTAAAATTAATTTTCAGTTCAGCGTCCATGTAGTTTTCATCAAAGTCTGTCACAACATGAAAATCCTGCAAATATACTTTTGGCCTGGCTGCAAGGTACACATCACGGTAAATACCGCTCAGGCGCCAGAAGTCCTGATCTTCGAGATAACTGCCATCCGACCATCGAATGACCTTGACTGCCATTATGTTTTTACCAGCGTTAACAAACCTGGTGATATTAAACTCGGCAGGTGTCATGCTGCCCTGTGAATAACCGACTTCTTTCCCATTAATCCAGAGATACATAGCAGACTGAACACCGGCAAAATGTATAAAAATTTCCCGGTCATTCCAATCACCAGGAACATCAAATTCAAGACGGTATAGCCCGGTTTCATTGGCATCATGCGGAACCCGGGGCGGATCTGCCTTAAACGGATGTCTTATATTGGTATAAATAGGCCTTCCATATCCCATAACCTGCCAGTTGGATGGAACTGCAAGATCGTCCCAATCTTTATCTGAGAATCCTTCAGTGAAAAAATTCTCCGGTGTATCTGCTGGTCGATTCAAAAATTTAAATTTCCAGGCGCCATTTAATAATCTGTATCGATCCGACTTTTCTCCATTAAATGAGACCGCTGCTCCGGCATCTTGATACGGAATAAAAGTAGCATGGGCCGAACCTTTATTGATGCCGATAATTTCTGAGTTCTCCCATTCCGGGGCTTCAGACTGACCAAATAAAGAGGCCAGAATGTCTGATGGATAAATAAAGAGGGTTAAAATCAAAATAACAAACAGGCAATTTATAATATGTCTTTTCATTTTTTTCCTCGTTCCTAAGCACTGATGCGGGAATGTGAAACAGTAAAACCGGGATCACGATATTCATTCCCAAGAATCTTCTTCTGCTCTTCTCTGGAGGCATTAACAATTAAACAGAAAATTACAATTCTGTCTTTATCTTAACCTTGGCCGTATCATATCCCTTTGCATTCGCTGTTATTGTAACAGGCCCAGCTTTCGCCTCTATTGACCTTAACACCAGCATTGCCTTGCCATAAAAGAGGCTGTGCTTCGAATCCTGAAAAGGTTCCATTGAAAGCGGGTTTCCATTACCGATTCCCGCGATCTCAGCAGGTCCTTCAAGTTTAAAGGTCACCATGTCATCGGCAAGCGGGCATTGGTTGCCTTTATCGTCGACAGCTTCAACCAGAATATATGAAAGATCATATCCGTCAGCGAATATCGTGTTTCTGTCAGGGGTAAGTGTGAGTTTTATTGGTCTGCCCGCTGTTCTTTTAACAGCCTCGCCAATGACAGCCCCGTTTTTATAGATCACAGCCTTGAGTTCTCCCGGCTCGTATATCACATCCATCCAGCGCAGGCGGTACTTATCTATAACAGCGTAATAATCTCCCTTTAAACCATTCTCAACCACTTTCAGCTTTGTGCGTTTTCCTAAAGACCTGCCATTTAAAAACAGCTCCGCTGAATCGCCGTTTGTATAGACAAACACAGGGACATTCTTTCCTTCCCGATCAGGCCAGTTCCAGTGTGGCAGGATATGTGCTGTTAACATATCCGGCCTCCAGTGACTCCGATATAAATAATATCGATCCTTTGGCATTCCACAGAGGTCAACAATGCCAAAATAGGAGCTGCGTGCTTTCTGAACAAACGGCGAGGGTTCACCGAGGTAGTCAAACCCTGTCCATACGAATTCGCCGGCAACAAAAGGGTCCTCTTCCATCAGGTAAAAATCCCTATCAGAAACGTCTGACCACCACATTGCATTGAAGTCATAGGAACTTACCTGTCCTGTCTCCTGATTGAATTGAGTCTTTTCTTTGGGCAGAGGAAAATCATAATAGCCCCTGGTACTGACAGTTGAGGCGGATTCGCTGTAGACAAGGGGCATATCAGGGTGTGTCTCGTGAAATCTCCCATATCGTCTCATATAGTTGTAACCCACAACATCAAGGCTGTCCAGGACCCTGTTATCCCCATCATCAACCTTGTCATTGCCGATTCCCACCGGACGTGTTGAATCGTATTTTAAGACAAAATCGCGCATAAAGGAGACGCGCTCTGCTGTTTTTCCCCAGTTATCTTCACCCGTCCAGATCTCATTGCCAATGGACCAGAGCACAACACTCGGGTGGTTTCTGTCGCGCATGACCAAGTGTTTGATCTGTCTTTCCCCGAATATCTCCATTGGTTCATCAGTTACATGGCCGGCGGTTGCCTCCCATTTATCAAATGCCTCGTCCCACACAAGAATTCCCATTCTGTCGCACAGGTCAAGCACTTCCGGAGCAGGCGGATTGTGGCTTGTCCTGAGGGCATTTACACCCATGTCCTTCATTATTTCAAGCTGTCGTTCCATTGCCCGAATATTGAATGCAGCGCCAAGCACCCCCTGATCATGGTGAAGATTAACTCCATACAACTGCACCCTTCTGCCGTTCAAATGAAAGCCGTCATCAGCGGTAAACTTGAATGTGCGTATCCCGAAGGCAACTGCCTCGGAATCCTGTTTTTGACCATTTACTGATAAAAGGATTTCAATCTTATAGAGTTGAGGATGATCTATGTCCCACAGTCCGGGATTTTTAATATTCAGATTCCGCACTGCCTCTGCATTTCCTTTTGATGAAACTGATATTGCAGTATCACCCTTTGCTGCCTGAGCCCCATCCGGATCAATAACTATAAATGCGACATCAGCAGAAATATCTTCATCAAGATGATTCTCCAAATTAACCCTGATACTCACTGTGGCTGAATCATTTCTGATAGAGGGAGTTGTTACAAAGGTCCCCCAATGCGCAATATGCACAGGCCCTGCTATTGTCATGGTCACCTTTCGGTAGATTCCGGCGCCCGAATACCAGCGGGAGTGATGTTTTTGAGTATCAGCTTTCACTGCGATCAGATTTGTTTCACCGAATTTCACATGGGGTGTGGCATCCACCCTGAAAGAGTTGTAGCCATAGTCCCACTTACCCGCGAGTTTGCCATTGATGTGGACTTCCGGAAATGCCATTACCCCGTCAAAATCAAAATATACCTGGCGTCCTGAATGGGCGGCATCAAGGGTAAAGGTCTTTCTGTACCATCCTGTCCCCTTCCAGGGCAGTTTGCCGGTTGATCCATCCCCTTCCGGATCAAAGGGCCCTGCGATTGCCCAGTCATGCGGAAGCCTGACATGTTTCCACTCTGAATCATCAAAGTCTGCCAGAGTAACTTCCTCAGTCTGTTCCCCTTTTTTAAACAGCCACCCCTTGTTGAAGTCTGAGGTTATTCTGTCTGATTGCCTTTTTGAACAGCCTGACATGAATATTGTCGTAAAAAACACAAAAAACAGCAAAATATGAAAACCTGGTTTTGTGTTTTTGATCATCCTCCCTGTTTTAGTCATATCCTGTTTTGACATTACACTTTTCCCTGTCATGTTATTTCTGATCTCATCAATAATAGAAAACTCCAAGCTTTCTGATCCTGAGCGGCAGTACGCATTCATCTCCGAATAATTCATTCATAAGCTTCACATATTCATCAAAGTGGTCTTTATGAACATATGCCTGAATGGCGCCTGCAAATCCGCCCCCATGAATACGTGCAACACCTTTTCCTTTAATCTGGAAAAAATCGTTTGAAATGCCGATTGCCAGGGCCGCGGGCTGGTCTTCACTTAAATTGCCCGGCGGAATTGTATTCTGCAAAACACTGCTTGAAGAGGCGCCGCTTTCAGCAGCGAGTTTGAGAAAACCTTCAAAATCTCCTGCCTTTAAAGCCTCAGCCATCAGGCCTACACGCCTGGTCTCGGCATAAAAGTGAAGCGCCCTGAGCAACGCCCGGTCACCCGCCTTTGGCCTTATCATGCCTAATTTTTTACGAAACTCTTCTTCATCAACTTCACGCAGTGTATTTTTTTTAAATAAAGATGCCACCTTTTTCATCTCAACAGGCACAGATGCATATGCTGATGTAAGATCAGCATGACTTGCCCCGACATCTACAACCACCAGAATGTAGTCGGTTTGAGTTAAATCCACATTGATTTTATCAACAACAGGTCTTTCATTGTCCTTGAAATCTACTGCCAGAACACCTCCGGCAGCGCATGCAAGCTGATCCATCAGACCGCAGGGCTTGCCAAAGTAGACATTCTCTGCATATTGTCCAATCTGCGCGAGTGTAATGGGATCGATACTGTTTCTATTGTACAGGACATTCAAAATAGCACCGATAAGGACCTCAAAACCTGCGGATGAAGATAGTCCCGAGCCGATAGCCACATCACTGTGTACAATTGCATTAAAGCCTTTGATATTAAATCCCCTTGACCGCAGTCCTGCTGCCACACCGCGAATAAGGGATTCAGTGGTTTCTTTTTCTTGTTCCCTGGGATCAGAATCTGAAAGATCAATGTCAATCAACTTATGAAATGCTGATGATTTCAGTTTAACAATGTTATCAGGCCTGGGTTCGACCGCGGCAATGATGTCCCGGCTGACAGCGGCGCACAGTACCTTGCCGTGATTATGGTCCGTATGATTTCCGCCGAGTTCGGTTCTTCCGGGGACCGAAACATAGTGCAGCGAATTCGAATTACCAAAATATTTGATAAATTCGTTTGCAAGCAATCTGTATCTTTTTTGCTGCTTCTCCAGATCATCAATACCATAAATTTCAATCAAGTTATTATCCTCAATATTCATTGCTTTTCCTGCCATATATATTTTATCAATAACTTTTATCACCACGGAGAACACAGAGATCACGGAGATAAAAAAATATTTCTAATTAAACTCCGTGATCTCCGTGTCCTCCGTGGTAAAATTTTTATGCCCCCATGGAATAATCATGCAGGGCTGTTTCCGGCTGCTGCCTCAAACGTTCCGCGGCCTGCTCCGGAGTAAGATCACGCTGCGGCTCTGCCAGCATTTCATACCCCACCATGAATTTCTTTACAATCGCCGATCTCAGAAGAGGGGGATAAAAATGCGCGTGCAGAGTCCAGTGTTCTTCCGGCCTCTCATCAGGAAATGGCGCCCCGTGCCATCCCATGCTGTAGGGAAAAGGCATTCCGAAAAGATTATCATACTTCGAAAGAAATCTTTTAAGAATATTTGCAAGGCTGTTTCTTTGTGTTTCAGTCAATTCCGGAAAACAACGGATTTGAAAACGAGGCAACAGTAATGTTTCAAATGGCCATATTGCCCACCATGGGACAATGACAATCCAGTCGCTATTACCGGCTACAATACGCTCATCATCAGCCTCTTCTTTTGAGGCATAATCCCTCAACAGTTGCCGGCCATGCTTCAGAAAATATGTCCTCTGTTGTTCATCTTCTTTGGCCGCCTCAGTCGGTATAAAGTCACCCGCCCATATCTGACAATGGGGATGCGGGTTTGAGCAGCCCATCACCTCCCCCTTGTTTTCAAAGATTTGAACCCATTTGCAGCGTTCACCCAGGTCTTCGGTCTGTTCAATCCAGACATCAATGATATTTCTTATCTCCGGAATCTCAAGCTGAGGAAGAGTTAGATCATGACGCGGTGAAAAACAGATTACCCTAGAAATACCCTGCACCGGAGATGATTGAAAAAACCCTTCTGTTACTGGATAACTCCGCCCCTTTTCAGGGAGCATGGCAGGAAAATCATTATCAAAAACAAAAACACCTGTATAATCCGGATTTTTTATTCCCCCTGCGCGTGTTCCACCCGGGCAGAGATAACAATCAGGATCATGGCGAGGCAGGACTGATATACTTATCTTCTCTTCATGTCCCAGCCACGGTCTTTGAGTGCGATGAGGAGAAACCAAAACCCACTCACCCGTAAGCGGATTCCTTCTTCTGTGTACATAGTTGATAGATCCATCCATGTGAAGGCCTACCAGAAGACAACATAGAGCACAAGGGTAACTGCGATAATACCGATTCCCAAATATTTTACAGAGTTTTCCAGTTTTATGTTTTCAAATCCTTCACGCACAGGCATCTTTTTCGCAGCATTCAGCGGTCTGATAAGTGTTATCAGGGCCATGAGTGCCAGAATTATACCAAAGGTTACTGCCATTCTGTTTAAAAAGGCCATGTTCTTGGCAGCAAAAAAGAGAATCCCATAAATCACCGGACTGGCAACCAGCGCTGTAACTCCTGCTGCCGAAGGACTTTTCTTAAAAATCATGCCAAATACAAAGGCAGCCAGTATGCCAGGTGAAACAAATCCCTGAAACTCCTGTATGTAATTAAATATACCCTGAAAGCGGGGATTTCCGAGCTGAGGCGCAATCAGACACCCAAGAACAACAAGGATAAGAGTCATTATACGACCCATGGCAACCAGAGATTTTGGAGAAGCCTCTTTTTTGAAGTGGCGCTTGTAAAGATCCATGGTGAATATGGTAGACGCAGAATTGAGCATTGATGCCAGAGAGCTTATTACAGCCCCGGCGATTGCAGCAAATATGAAACCGCGTATCCCGATCGGTATGAGGTTGCGGATCAGAAGCGGATATGCTGCATCAGGTGTTGCTGCAAGCTGATCACTGTAAAGCTGGTATGCCATGATACCGGGGAAGATTACTATAAAAGGAATCAGAAGCTTTAAAAACGCCGCAAAAAGAACACCCATCTGCCCATGGCGAATGGTTTTTGCAGCTAGTGAACGCTGAGTAATATACTGGTTGAGGCCCCAATAATAAAAATTGGGAATCCAGAGCCCAAGAATCAAGGCTGTCCAGGGCAATACCGGATGTTCTTTCGGCAGGATCATGTGAAGGCGGTCTGCGTTTGCAGCCATAAAACTGTCGACACCGCCAACAGCGGAAAATCCGATAATAAGGACTACTATACCGCCTATCAATAACGCACCGCCCTGAAACAGATCAGCCCAGGCAACTGCCTTAAGACCGCCCCACGTGGTATACAGGGCAGCGATTCCCCCGATCAGCCATACCGCTGTCGACAACTTCATGTCAAATATTGTATTGATAGTAAGCGCCCCTGAATAGATTACTGCTGAAATGGTTACGCCAACATAAATTATCAGAGTGTAAAATGCCATCAACCCTCTTGCGGCAGTATTGTACCTGTATTCCAGGTATTCGGGCATGGTAAAGATTCCGCTCTTTAAAAATCGGGGCAGGAAAAAGAAGGCAACAATAACAAGCGTAATGGAGGCCATCCACTCGTAGCTGGCGACCGCAAGACCAACATTGCTTGCCCCCTGACCAGCCTGTCCTACAATCTGTTCAGTAGAAATATTGGCCGCTATCAGGGAAAGCCCTATCATTGGCCAGAGAAGGCCGCGCCCCGCAAGAAAAAAATCTTCGCCTGACTCTTCCCTGCGGCTTTTGTACATGCTTACGCCAACGACAACCAGGAAAAAAATCAGAAATGATGCAATATCAATAAAACTGAGTTCCATCGTGGTATCCTCCGATGATAAAAATAATGTAAGCGCTTACATTCCTGTGTAACTCCCACACACCATGAATATTGTCAAGAAAACAACATATCCCTGTGGTTTTTCTGGATACAGGCCAGGCCGGTAACTTTAAAATTGAGGGGGGAGAGGCTGCCATGAAAAGCCTTCTTTGCCTTGAAAAACGACCCACAGCTGTTATAGCGTCAAATGACATAAGATGCCTTTTTAACATTATTTTGGACAGTAATGAGGCAAATTACCTATTCACAATTCAGGGAAAATCGTCAAGCCAAATGAAGCTCCCCACCGCAAGCGGTGGGGTATCAAGCGGAATTGCGCCATCTTATCACGCCATAGCCAGCGGCGAAGGCGAATAAAAAAAGGGCTAATCCTGCGAGGCGGGATTAGCCCTTTTCAATTATTTTTTAAGATGCCGAGACACAGAATTGAACTGTGGACACGAGGATTTTCAGTCCTCTGCTCTACCGACTGAGCTATCTCGGCATTATGTGAAAAGCCTTATAACCTTTCCATAAAGGATGGTCAAGATGAAAAAATAATTTTTTTATTTATCCTCCGAGTCATCAAGATCGAATTCCAGGTCATCAAAATCGATGGTCAGATCATCTGTCATCTCAATCTCATCTTTATCTCCATTTCCCTTAGCAGATTCTTCAATTCCCATATCGTTATCTATCATTAAATCATCGGATATCAGATCTTCCAGATCAGTCTCATCCATGGAAGGAGATTCAACAAGGGTCCTCCCCTTTTCATCATCTGTGGCGCCATCCTCTTCAAAGGCCAGCCCCTCAAGTTCTGCAAAATCATCATCAGTAACGGCATCATCAATGGAGAATTCATTGACATCCATGGATTCTGCCGAATCCTCAAAATCTATCTCTCCCAGATTAATATCTTCCGGTTGTGAACCTTCTTTGTCTGAAGGGATGCCTTCCATTTCCAGATCACCCAGAGCAAAGGATTCGCCTGTCTCCTGTTCCGGACTTTGAAAAGAACTGATTTCCAGTTGTCCTGTTTCATTTACCTTTAGATCATCAAGCCCGATCTCAATCTCTGATCCATCCTCATTCAGGGTTTCGGATTCCATCGAGAAAGCATCCATTCCATCTTCCGGCTCAGGAATCGCTTCCTCACCGGCGCCTTCTAATGTAATCGATTTATCCAGTGACAAGTCTTCGAGGTCCAGAGAGGGTTCACCATCTTCATGCATATCATCCGCCGGTTCTTCAAGGGATATATCGCCCAGGTCCAGTTCAATATCCATGCTTTCATCATCCTCTTCAAGGGCATCATCGATATCCGGACTATCGCCGAATGTGATCTCATCCATACCCAGAGAGAGGTCCTCCTCTTCTTCACCGATTTCAAAATCAGATCCGACACTCAGCGACTGATCTCCTTGATCGGCAGGAGTTCCGAAGTCTTCAGACTCTTCGGATTCAAGGTTGATTTCAAAATCCTGACCCTCATCCATAACCAATGAATCGGCGCTCATCAATGCCCCGGAATCACCAAAGTTTATGTCCATGGCTGAAGTATCAGCAGCAGAGGATCTACCCACATGAAAATCCGCGTTTGATGCACCAGACTCCCCAATCAATATCCCCAGAAGTGCGGGGGGTTCAGGTATGAAAGAAGGGATGTTCATCTTTGCCTGTTCATCAGTTATATCCTTATTACACTTCGGGCATACCTGATTATAATCAAAGCTTATGTAACCGCATTTAGGACATCTCATTTGTCACCCCTTTAATAGATTAAGGACACAATAAATGCCATATTTTCGTAATTTCGTCAAGTATTTAATATTTGAACCAATTTAACGTTATCGATACCGGTTTTAAAATCACGGAGTAATTTTAAGAATGAACCGTCGATTCTCTACTGTTTATTTTATATCTTAAGCCCTTTTTTCTCTATAGCATTTCTGGCCAATTCATCACATCGTTCGTTCTCAGTATGCCCCTGATGCCCTTTTACCCATATCCATTGGATATCATGGAGTTTTGCAAGGTCAATCAATTTTATCCACAGATCCTTGTTAAGTACCGGTTTTTTCTGGGAATTTATCCAGTTTTTCCTCATCCAGCCTGATATCCATTCGGTCATTCCGTTTATGACATAGGAAGAGTCAGAATAAACCCTGACCCTGCAGGCCCTTTTCAGATGGCTGAGAGCAACTATTACAGCCATCATTTCCATCCTGTTGTTGGTGGTCTGCGGCTCATACCCTGATATTTCCTTATAATTTTCATTATATTTCAGTATGGCGCCATATCCACCGGGCCCCGGATTGCCGCTGCATGCCCCGTCAGTGTATATCTCTACAAAAGAGTCTTTTTCCTTATCCATAATCGCCGACAGCTTACCTATCTGAACCTGCCTCTAATATAAATTGATAACTCCGGCTTTTCAGGATAATTGGTCTTGAATTTCAGATACCCTCTGAAATTGGCGTTGGCGTCAGGCGCATTCTGAACAGAAACCCTGTATTTTTTTCCCTCTTCAATGGTCTCAATATTATACTCAACAATGCCTTTAAGATCGAAATATTTAACTTCAATTACAAGGGGCCTGTTTTCAGATCCCGTAATCATTATTTCGGATGACTGGATTTCACCTGTTTTACCTTTCAGGTTTACAGTTTTGGGTTCATAGTCAATGATCGGCCTGATCGTGGCGGTAATGCTCAGTGTTTCTCTTCCGCCGTTGGGATCATTAGAATATACGAATATGTTTTTTTTAATTGAACGCTTCGTATCTTTTGTATTGATCCTTACTGTAATTTTACCCTCCCCTCCGGGGAGGATGGCCTTATCATAATCGGCCAGTGAACAGCCTCAATCAGGTGTCACTTTATTCAACAAAAGGGTGTCGCCTCCCTGATTTTCTACTATGAAGGCATGTTCGATGACCCTTCCTTCATCTATTTCTCCCGCGTTGTAGATCCTTTCCTGAATTACCATTTTCGGAATTGCCTTATCCTGAGCTATTGCGATAAATGAAAAATTCAGAATGACAAGTACAGGGATCATTGATAACATTCTTTTTTTCATAAATTCTCCTGATTCATCTTTATGACATTGAAAAATAATTCTGAAATCATCTTTAAAATGGTATATAATCACCTACCAATGGTTTTTGTTAGAGAACATACCATATTATAGAGCAAAATAACAATAAAATTGTATTCATGTTTCGGGTGTACAGATATGATCAGATTCAAGACGAGGTTTCATCTTAAATGACCGGTAATATAGATGACAATATCCCGGATGCTCGTGACGACCTGAAAAAAGCCTCCGAAAAGGCATCCCCTGACATGTCCATGAAAGATCATGACAACGGGTCTCCGGATAAATCGGACCTTTCTCATTACAGGGAATTATGGAATGAAAGAAGGACCGCGGAGATGACCAGGACGCTGCTCGATTTTGTGCCTTACCCCATTATGATATCCTCTATTGATGGCGTGGTGTCATATATAAATCCCGCGTTTTCTTCAACATTCGGCTGGTCAATTGATGAGCTCAGGGGAAAAAAGGTTCCATACGTACCTCCTGATCTCAAGGAAGAAGCAAAAGCCAACAATAAATTACTTCTCAGAGATAGAATCCAAAGACTCGAAACAAAGCGGCTCACCCGGGATGGAAGGCTCCTGGACGTTGTTATGAAGCGCTCTATCTACAGTAAAGAAAAAGAAAATGAGGGGCAGATTGTATTGCTCCGGGACATCACGGAAGAGAAAAAGCTGGAACTGACCAATGAAATCCTTTTTCGTATAAGCGTCGTCCTTCCTGAATATCCCGAGCTTGAAGAGCTTCTGGATTTTATAAGCAGAGAGGTCAAGCGTCTTCTCAACACCGACAGCGCGGAAGTCCTTATTCTGGACGAAAAAAAAGACGAAATCTTTTTTATGGCCACAGGGTATGAGGACTCGGACACTCAACGCCGGATCAAGAAGATCAGGTTTCCTGTGGGCAAAAGCATAACCGGGCGTGTCATAAAGACCGGAAAACCGGTTATAATAGCTGACACATCAAAGGAACCGGATTTTTATTCAGGCGTCGCCCAGATGATGAATATCAAGACAGACAGCATAGTAATAGTTCCCTTAAGAAGCAAAGGACGAATTATCGGCGCCCTGAGCGCTGTTAACAAAAGAGAGGGTGCATTCGATGAAACCGACCTTGACCTGTTGAGCATGATAGCCAGTACAGTCGGCCTTTCCATTGAGAACGCAAGAGTTTCAAAGGAACTCAAGGAGGCCTACCGGGAAGTCAGCAGCCTCAACCAGGCGAAAGACCGGGTTATCAACCACCTTTCCCATGAGATTAAGACACCGGTGTCAATACTCCTTGCCTCTCTGAATATTTTGACCCGCAAGCTTGAAATGCTTCCTGATGGAACATGGAACCGGACCATGAAAAGGGCAAAGAGGAACCTTGATCGTCTGCTTGAAATCCAGTATGAAGTGGAAGATATAATGCGAAACAGGGATTACAGCGCCCATAATCTCCTTACCTCCCTCCTGAATGAATGCGCCGATGAACTGGAGTCCCTGGCAGCAGAGGAAATGGGAGAGGGAATCATCGTGCAAAGGCTCCGGGAAAAGATCGACGAATTGTTCGGACCTTCGGATATCGCGTTATCGGAAATAAACATGTCTCAGTTTCTGAAAGACCAGCTTGAACTGCTTAAGAATGATTTTTCTCACAGAAACATTGAAATAATAACCAATATTGATGACTCGCCGGTCGTCAGACTCCCTGAAGATGTATTTAGAAAGATAATCAAAGGTCTTATCAGAAATGCCTTTGAAAACTGCCCGGATAAAGGGAAGATCGAAATAGAGATTCATAAACAGGGAAAAGGGTCTGAATTAATTGTGCGGGACTTCGGCACAGGAATAACTGAAGAATCCCGCTATCGCGTGTTTGAAGGTTTTTTCAGCACAAGGGAAACATTAGATTACTCATCCAAAAGACCCTATGACTTTAATGCCGGCGGCAGGGGCGCCGATCTGCTCAGAATGATGATCTTCGCGGAAAGATATAAATTCAAGATATATATGGATTCGGTAAGATGCAGACACATCCCCGAGGAGAAGGATATCTGTCCGGGGGACATCGGGAAATGCGGCTTCTGTAAAAACAGAGAAGACTGCTTTGAGTCCGGCGGAACAACCTTTACCCTCTTTTTCCCGGACCAGCCTTTCTAAGGCTTAGTCCTGAAAAATGAACAGGACATCGCAAGCAATTTTCTTGAAAGCAGAAGCAATGCACGCAGCAGGCGGCTTGTGTAAAACAGAAACCTCCTTCCGCTGTTACACCAGCCAAACTCCTTTTCAATAACCTCCCTGCCCGGAAAAAGGCTTTCACGAACAAATAATATTTTTTCAGCAACTCCCTTTATACAGAACAGCCCCATGAGCACTCCTGTTTCATGCCCGGATCTTCCACCGGCTGTTTCCTTCAGAAGTCTTTTTTCGAAACATGTGAGGCATTTTTTCACATCCCGAAACCCTGATTCAGAAGGTGGAGTGATGTCAAAGATTATGTCGAGCAGATATAACATATGCCTCACTGCCCTATCTGTTTTCAGATACTCTGACCTTTCGCGCAGCCCGCTCCATGTCTCAGAATCATACCGGTTCAGCAGCAGAATAATATCCATCCACCAGAAAAGCCTTTCAAATGAATGCTTCATCATATGCAGAAAGAGGAGGATGACATTATCCCGGTCATCAGGCCTTTTGACCCATTTAAAACCGTTTCTCAATGGCCTTGCATTTTGCCACACAGGCGCCATGCCGATTGGAAACAGGCTGTTTCGACTCACGATCCTGTCTGTGTTAAGGGCATGAACATGAATGTCTATTGGTGTGTCATCCTTTACAAATAAATGAGCCCGCATTTTATCTCTTTCGTATCCCAGGCGGGTGAGAACATCTTCAAAATTTTTTCTGTCCGATGGGTGTAACATAAGGTCTATATCATCCATTGGCCTTAACGCGATGTTAGTATAGACATTATCAAGCAGCGATGCCCCCTTAAGGGTCATTACTTCAATCTTCGCCTTTTCAAGCGCATCTTCGAGCCTTTCCAGTTTTTCAAGGTGTTTCGCATTAAGGGCAATGTTGACATTATATGCTTTCTCCAGCAGAGGATATTCAGAAGAAGAGATTCCGCTCTGTTTCAGACACAGAAACACCGGGCCGGCAACACCTTCTTCAATGGAGATGTCCTGCAGCCTGGAAGGGTTTATTCCCACGGGGATTTTCGGCTCAACGCCTTTTATGATATCGATAATCAGTTTTCTCTCCATATGCCTGCACCCCTGATTCACCTGCTTATTGCATCTCCACACAATTCTAAAATATCTAAGGCTTTTTAAGAATGGCGAATTGCTCATCTGATTCTATGGGATTTCTGTTTGAACCGCCCTCATCATATCCTCAAATAAACAATATTTAAAGAATTGTTTAACTGGCCGTTGTCAACGCGGTTTATCGTATTGACATATCATTAAAAATCAGGTATTTACAACCTATCCCAAAAGGCTCGAACAGACCGGAGGAAATGAATGATCGTTACATGCGAAAAATGCAATGCCCAGTTTAATCTGAATGAAGATCTAATCAGCGAAGAGGGTTCAAAAGTAAGATGTTCAAGATGCAGGCATGTATTTAAGGTGCTTCCTCCGAAGCCTGAATATGCTGATATGTTGTTTGGAGACGACAATTCCGATATTGAAATAGAAGAAACCATATCCCTTGATTCACCTCCCCCCATGGAAGCTGTTGGTCAATCCGAACATGAGATGGAAAATAAAGCTGATGACTTTGACAGGGCATTTGAGGAAACTCTTCAGGAAGATATTCCGAATGATGATAACCATGAGCCGTTGGAATCTGTCTTATCGCTTTCCCAGGAAAATGATAGCCACTTAAAATTGATACTGGTTATCGCGGCGGTAGTAATAATAATTTTTTTGCTGAGCGCCTTTGCCGTCTGGAAACTCGCGCCTGGCCTTTTGCCCGGATCCCCTTCAGGGGAAAAAACATCTGATATAGAGGATATATTGGATTCAGGCAATTTGATGCTTGAATTTGGTGAACTGGACAGCCGATTTCTTGAGGCCGGGGAAAAAAGGCAGCTCTTTATAATAAAGGGGACTGTTATCAATAACTACCCGGAAAGCAGGAGTCATATTCTGGTTCGGGGAACTATTGAAGATGATAATAAAAACCCCATACGAAACAAACAGGCCTATGCCGGCAATATTTACTCTGACAGGCAACTCAAGGAAATGACTATCGAGGAAATCGACACGGGCCTCAATAATCAGGCGGGCATCGACAATGCCAATATCAATGTGAAACCGGGAGAAGAGGTCTCCTTTATGATTATCTTTGAAAATCTCCCGAAAAACCTGGGTCACTTTGAAATTGAGACATTAAGCTCAACACCCGCCGAATAATTTGAACGAGTAATCAAAACCGATATTCAACACCTGCCGAAAGCATTATAACATCCTTTTCAAGCCCGATAACAAGGGGAGTTCCTGATGAGATATCTGTGTAAGAACTGCCCTTATAGTCCGCCAGCCCGATGCCGCAGTCAATTTTCAGATTTTCATTCCATTTATAGACAAATCCCGCCCCGATTGTATTCGCGTCGAGCTCCGGGGCCTCCTTCAGGGCATACCTGGCGTCCATTCCTGTTTTCGTGTAGAGATATCCGGCGGTTAATTTAAGATTTGGGCGAAGCATATATTCAACAGCAATGCCTGTCTCCCAGCCGTTGTCAACATTGTTTTCCGCACCGCCCCAGTTCGCGTTTTCCTGAAAATAATATGTATAATTTATATCCATTCTCCACGCTGTATTTATTCTATAGGCCGCGCCCAAGGCAAGAACCGCGGGGAGATTTCGTGAGTGTTCTCTGGCGTTAACGACGCCCGTTGCAGCACCAAGACCGGCAGGCAGCCCGGTTACAGAGTCAGTATTAACGTCATATTTAAATTTGAGATTAGTCTCTGTCTCATATTTCAGGGTAAAAAGAAAAGGTTTGTAGTTTACATTCAGACCCAGTATAGCGCCAAGCCCTTTTGCCTCATCCTCATAATCAAGCACGGCGGTTCTAGCCGGTGCGCCCACTGTGGTCCCAAGAGCGGTCGGCAAAACCTGAAATGTTGCGTTGATCTTTTTATCGGCCATTATATAACGACCCGCGAGAGAAAGAGAGAATATATCATTTATTTTATAGGCGCCGCCGGCAGTAATCGCATAATAATAACTCTCTGCTTTCAGTTTTTCTTCGGCAATTGGTCCATATACTGCTGCTCCGGCTCCGGCATTAATCATGTTAACGAGCCCTGTGGCGCCTATCCTCGTTGTGGCGTTTCCGCTCTCGTATTCCACTTCACCGCCGCCTGCCGGAATTGTAAAGGCAAGAAAACCCGCCCATTTATCCCGCTTGAATAATCCGAACAATGCCGGTATCTGAGAAGGGGAATCCTGTTCAAATTTTACACCGTCAACAGTGTTAGAATAGTCTTTGAATACATAGTGTAAGGAAAAATTTGCATGTTTTCCATTCTCCATTGACATAACACCTGCCGGGTTATATACAATCGCGTCAAGAGAATCCGTGGCCGCGTTCCTGTTCACGGTGCGTACATACTCGCCGCTGAAATTGCTCCTGTTGTCAACCCCTCCGGCCAGCAGCGGAGATGCAGTCAGAAGAACAAAACCGATCAGACATAGAATTATAGAAAGTTTTTTCATAATGCTTTACTCCTTCCCGGTTAATTTTTAAGCTAAATAGACTGTTTATATATTAAAATATCAAAATGGATATTTTATTACTATTGATTGGCATAAAAGATGACAAGCAGGGGTGAGTTTATGAGTAAAACATTATATATGTCAACTTTTTTCTTTTATTCATCAGAATTATAGGATAATTATAAGACATGTTTGAGCAGACACTGAAAATATCATTTAACAAAATGATCAATTCCGATACCTTTCTTCTTGGTTTTGAATCACCCGGCATAGCCCTTGAATCAAAGCCCGGTCAGTTTGTTATGATAAGGGTTAACAACACTTATGACCCTCTTCTGAGAAGGCCTTTTTCCATATGCGGCGTTCGTGATAAAGAGACAGTCCTGATTCTCTACAGGGTGCTGGGTAAAGGCACTTCACTCCTTTCGCTGAAAAAGAAGGGTGAAACAATCGCGGTTATGGGGCCTCTTGGCAGGGGTTTCATGCTGCCGGAAAAGGATTCCACTATCGTCCTGGTCGCCGGAGGAATGGGGGTTGCCCCTCTTTATTTCCTGTCAGGTGAAATAGATAATTCCTCTATTGAATTCATGTCCGGATTCAGGAGTTCAAAGGAGATTGTCATGCCGGAACAGGTAAATAACCTTTCCATCAGCATGTCCCTTGCCACGAATGACGGTACAATGGGTCACAAAGGTTTTGTAACGGATCTTTTTGAAAAATATCTTTCATCGCACTCCGGGTCCAGTGATTCCCTGATGGTATTTTCATGCGGTCCTGCACAAATGTTAAAAAAGACTGCCTCAATTGCCGCCCAATATAATATACGCTGTCAGGTTTCCCTTGAAACCCATATGGCATGCGGTCTTGGTGCATGCCAGGGATGCGCGGTAAAGACGCTTGAATCCGGCGCCCATTCCCCTTACAGGCACGTGTGCCAGGATGGGCCTGTTTTTTCATCAACGGATATAGATTGGGACATGCTATGAGTCTAAAACCTGTTCTTGAAACAACACTGGGACCTTTAAGACTAAAGAATCCGGTTATGACAGCCTCCGGCGCCTTTGGCTACGGCACTGAGTTCGAACCCGTTATGAACCCCGGATTACTGGGAGCGATAATAGTAAAGGGGTTGTCCTTAAGACCCATGCAGGGGAACCCGCCTCCGCGAATCATCGAGACGCCGGCAGGAATGTTAAACGCCATAGGCCTCGCCAACATCGGCATAGAGGAATTTCTGAAAAACCGGCTTCCACGGCTTAAAAACCTTGATACACATATTATTGTCAACATATATGGACACACTATCGGCGAATTCTCGGAACTGGCCGGAATCATCAAAGGCGTTGAAGGCATATCGGCGATAGAAGTCAACATATCATGCCCCAATGTCGATAAGGGGGGAATGGCGTTCGGCAAGGACCCCGACATCTCCTACCGGGTTACTGAGGCAGTAGTAAAGAATACGAATAAACCTGTAATCGTCAAACTTACTCCGGGAGTGACGGACATAACAGTAATTGCCAGGGCAGTTGAACAGGCAGGCGCGACCTGTGTTTCACTCATAAACACCCTCACTGGAATGTCTATTGATATAGATACCTTTAAACCCAGACTGGCCAATATAACCGGCGGTCTGTCAGGTCCTGCCATACGCCCTGTTGCCCTTTATATGGTCTACCAGGTCGCGCGCGCTGTAAAGATTCCGGTTATAGGTGTAGGCGGAATAATGAATCACAGGGATGCCATCGAGTTCTTAATCGCGGGCGCCAGTGCCGTTCAGGTAGGGACCGCGAGTTTTATAAATCCTCAAGCAGCCCTTGATATTATTGAAGGCATGAAAAATTACTGTCTTGAAAAGGAAATTGATAATATAACGAATATTATTGGAACCATGAAATCATAATCGGAGGAATTAATGACAAAGCAATCTCTTGGTGATAGAAGCTGGTATAAATACTGGCCGTCCCAGGTAAGAAAATGCCTTGATTATCCGGACGAATCTCTTGCCGGTATCCTGCGGGAATCCGCTGAAAAAAATAGGGATAAAACAGCTATTATCTTCCTTGATACATCCATTACCTATGGAAAACTCTGGGATATGGTTCAAAGAATGGCAAAGAGTCTTACAGACCTGGGTCTAAAAAAGGGAGATGTATGCGCCATAATGCTTCCCAATTCATATCAATTCGTGGTTTCCTACTACGCGTGCCAATTAATAGGCGTTATTGTTACCACCATTAACCCTACCTACAAGGCCCTGGAGATTCGTCACCAGCTTAAGGATTCCGGGGCAAAGGCCCTGATTGTTCTGGATGCGGTCTATGAAGAAGCGGGGGAGGGACTCAAAGAAACAGGCGTAAAGACAGTAATAGGCACCAACATCGTCGACCTGTGCGGCTTCTCATGTATAAAGGTATTTCTTGGAAAACTCCTGAAAAAGATACCTACGGGAGAAATGCCTTTGAAGACGATAAAATTTAAAGACCTCCTGAAAAGTGATCCCAATCCGCCGGAGGTGAAAATCAGCCCGGAGGATATAGCAGTCCTTCAGTACACAGGAGGCACAACCGGCCTTCCCAAGGGCGCCATGCTGACCCATCTCAACCTGATATCCAACGCAGCCCAGTGCGATGCATGGCTGTTTAAAAAGGAAGATTCCAACGGTCTTGTAGGAGTTCTTCCGCTTTTCCATGCCTTTGCCATGACAGTTGTTATGAATCTCACGATTCGCATCGGCGGCTTTCAGCTTCTCTTTCCCAGACCTCCATCCGATATGACCGAGCTGTTTAGAGCTATTGAGAAATATTCTAAAAATAGCGGGCTGATAATGCCCGGCGTGGCCTTGCTGTTCAACAAGATAAACAATCATTCAAAGGTGCGGGATTATAATCTTAAAAAGCTTCGAATGTCTGTTTCAGGGGCCGGGCCTCTTCCCTTTGAGGTTCAGGACCGCTTTGAGAAAATCACTCAATCCATAATAGTGGAAGGCTACGGCCTGAGCGAGGCTTCTCCAGTGGCTATCGCAAATCCCATTCAGGGCAAGAGAAAACTGGGGACTATAGGTCTTCCCTTCCCTGACACGGATATCAGGATTATGGACAGGGAGACAGGGACAAGGGAGCTTCCTCACCTGCCCTTTGCCGTAGGTGAAACAGGCGGACTGACTCCGGAACAGGCGGAACAGGCGGATGCCTTTACAGGGGAACTGGTTATAAAGGGGCCGCAGGTAATGAAGGGGTATTTTAACAGACCTGAAGAAACCGCCCATGCGTTGCGGGACGGCTGGCTTTACACCGGTGATATAGCCTGCATAGATGCCGATGGATACACCATTATACGCGACCGGATAAAGGATATGATAAAAGGTAAGGGGTATGCGATATTCCCGGCTGAGGTTGAAGGCTTTCTGCATAACCACCCTGCGGTTGAGAATGTCGCTGTTATAGGAGTGCCTGATGAAAAGGTTGGAGAGGCTGTCAAGGCTTTTATCGTCCCCACCCGGGATGCCATGGGAAAGATAACCGCCGAGGAGATACAGGAATGGGGCAGAAAAAATATGGCACACTACAAGGTGCCCACCGAGATTGAATTCCGGACTGATCTACCGACCACAATGGTGGGAAAAGTCCTGAGACGCGTACTCAAGGAAGAGGAGATGAAAAAAAGGAGAAAGACCTGATTCAATTATTTGCTTGATGTAACCGCTTTCAATTCATCGATACCCGGGACATCAAAATCCCATTTTTTAATTATAACGCCATTATCTACATAGATGATTCGGGGTATCTCCCCGTCTCCAAGAAGGCGCCAGAAATCATCATTCGGTATCTGGTATATTTCAAAAGCGGAATCAAAATCATAAATAAATTTATCTCGTTGTTTCTGGTTATTCATAGAAACGGAAATGACATCGGGCAAAGATTCGTCTTCGGCAATCCGATTAAGATTATCCATCTCTTCCTTGCAATGGGAACAATCGGTTGCCAGTACAATTATGAGATGTCTGCCAACAGACAAATCCTTGTGAGGAAAGTTATCGAGAACAAAGGGTTCAAAACCTTCTTTTACAGGACCGGTTATCGCGACGCTGATGCGGTCGATTAAGGGCCCTGTTGTGACAGGCAACAGAAGGCCAGTCAATAACACCAGGAGTGTCAGGACCTCCTTCATAAAGAATGGCCAGGGCTTGTATGATCTGTTAAATATCAACGCAACGATGAGCGCGGCAAAGATGATGATATCCTCCAGCATCGCCTCTTGCGGGGTCCGCTCTATCCAGGAGCCAAAACATCCGCAATCATCAGTGACGCCTGTAACCCATGCGTAACCTGTTGCTCCTATAAATAACAAAAACAACAAAGCCCCGGCAGGCACTGCTATTTTAGGATGAAAATTAACCAACAGGGCGGCGCCCAGGCAGCATTCAAAAATAATCAGCCCCCAGGCCGCAAAAATAATCAACAAGGGGTTGGTTAGTATCTCATAATCACGCATCTGGCGTATAAAGAGATCAACCTCAAAGGCCTTTTGAAACCCTGAAATTAAAAGAATGACCCCCACGAGACCGGAGAGGATTATCGGGATCAGGAATTTTATTCTTTTTGGAATATTTGAGCCACTGCCGGAAATAATATTTTCATCATTCACAGGAAAAAAACCTCTCAGAATTTACATCAGGATTAACTGCCGGAAAACTATCCTTCGCAACCGGCAGGTGATATTACCACATAATCCGGGCATGTCTACTGAAAAAAAGGCCTTCCTGAATGCCGGATTGTTAAGTTGTTTTAGAACCATTGTCCTGCATTTTTATACAAATTATTAATAATGCAAATTTTGGCAAAATTAATAATTCACACTCTTAAAGGTGCACTGAATTAAATTCCTGGTCCCAGGCATGTCCTTCTTTATAGCTCTGAATATCTTCCGGCGTTCTATACCCCTATAACATGGTTTAATAATCCGGGTGTGTCCAGTCTGGCTGTTCCGGGCATAGCGGCATCTCAATCTTTGGCATGTAGCATGTCAAGTTATTTGATTATTTAAGGACATTCCCCTTTCACATACCTCTCTTTCCTTCTTGACATTCCTATATGGTTATGTTCGTATTTATATCATTATTATCCAGATACGAATAAAATAACGAGATGTGGTTAATATTATGTCCGGACAAATAAATTTTATAGACAGAGAGAATGATCTGGCCTGGCTTGAAAATGAATATCTTAAAAAAGGGCCTGGGTTTATAGTAATATACGGAAGAAGAAGGGTTGGTAAAACAACCCTTATAGAGGAATTTATA
>CAZJOB010000008.1:25915-27521 GCA_964547435.1 uncultured Desulfatiglans sp.
ATGTAGCTTTCAAAATACTCCCATGCCACAAGCAAATGCCATATATTTTATGGCTGATAAGCAGGTGGAAAAGGAACTTGTTAACCGACTAAATCAGGCTTTGGCGAGATCCATAAATGATCCTTTGATGTCTGATCTGACATTTAATTCCTGGGAAACCCTTTTTGAGTACTGGTTAGGAAAGGAAAAATTCCAGACAAAGATAGTGGTTGTGATAGATGAATTCCAGTATCTTGCCAAAGTAAATCCTGCCTTCCCATCCATTCTGCAAAGGCTCTGGGATGAAAGGTTAAAGAAGAAAAGTATATTTCTGATATTATGCGGTTCTCTGATAAACATGATGTATTCTACTACCCTGAGTTACAAAAGCCCTCTCTATGGCAGGCGTACAGGTCAAATGAAGCTTGAGCCTATAACTTTTCATGACTACATGAAGTTTCTGCCAAAGGTATCACCCGAAAAAAGGCTTGAATACTATGCCATAACCGGAGGTATACCCAAGTATATAGAGACATTGTCTCCTATTAAAAACCTATTTGAGAATATTTATGAAAATATTCTCTCAAAAAACAGTTATCTGTATGATGAGCCCAGGTACATACTTAATGAGGAGGTGACAGAAACACTTAATTATTTTTCGATACTAAAAACCATTGCCTGTGGAGAGCATAAGATAGGAAACATTGCCGCAAAGATATGTATTAAGGCAAATATTCTTACCAAATATCTGGATATGCTCATAAACCTTGGTGTTATTGAGAGACAGGTGCCTGTTACAGAAAAGAATCCTGAAAAAAGCAAGATGGGCTTATATTATATAAAAGATAATTATTTTCGTTTCTGGTTCAGATACGTCTTTCCATATCAGAGCTATCTCGAAATACAGGAAAAGGATTATGTCTTAAGCATTATTAAAGAAGACTTCTCAAATTTCACAGGTGCTGTGTATGAAAAGGTCTGTACAGAAAAAATACCCATCCTCTTAAAAGAGGGAAAGCTTCCATTTACACCTGAAAAATGGGGAAGATGGTGGATAAAAAATGAGGAGATCGATCTTATCGCCATTAATGACAGAACGCGTGAGATCCTTTTTGCCGAATGCAAGTGGAGCGCCAACCTTGTAGGGCTTAATGTGTTTAACGCACTCAAGGAAAAGGCAAAAAAAGTAAACTGGAACATGGATAACAGGATGGAATCTTATGCATTATTCTCCAGAAAAGGGTTTACAAAAGAACTGGAAATAACAGCAAAAAAGGAGAACATACTGTTATTTAAAGGCTGTTGATGGGCTTTGAAGCAATAGACAAGGTTGAAGCCAGGTTGTACAACAAATAATAAAAAAATCGGATCTGCCCTTGACATTAGACAGTTATCAACGCACACACCCAAAAACTATCGCATGGATTGAATCGGAGGTTGAATTGCTAATATGGATTGATAACCTGTTTTATTTATTGTGCATCCGGAAATGGCAAAATCCTAGGAGGCTGTCCGAGAATGCATTTATTTCACCTTTTGGTCATTCCCGCGCAGGCGGGAATCCAGTCATTCCAGGCACTTATAGATTCCCGCCCCCGTATCAAGTACGGGGCAGGCTTCATTCGCG
>CAZJOB010000009.1:0-7021 GCA_964547435.1 uncultured Desulfatiglans sp.
CTGACAGGTTTCTCCTTCCGCATAACTCAATTGCCCTTCGGTCATGAAAGGAGAGCGCCGGGGCCTCTTTGGTCTCCACGTGCAACCGGTCTCGCGCTTGTTTGATCGGGAAGACCTGAGCGTCTGCCCGTTAAGTGCCCATAAGCAACCTTGGCGGGCCGACACATAGGTCGGCCCCTACGATTAATTGGGCCATTAAATCTCTCCAATGATCATGCAGCACAAAAAGAGGGTCCGGGGTTCTCCTGGAATGACCGAACCTGATTCAGTGAGACTATAATTCATGTTACTCGGGGCCATGGCGGGCAGCGCACTGATTCAATCCTTTACCATAAACAAACGAGCCTCCGGCCTAATGATAACCTTCTACTTATTTTGGACAATAATGATTTTTCTTGACAATTTTACCAGGTTAAGGCACAAGATTTGCTTTTAATTTTTTAACTTCGCAAAAATACCCTGCGGCCTGTTGAATATCCCGCTGATACGTGCGGGGCCTCAGGGTATAATTTTAGCGTTGAGTCTTAATATAGAAAGGGTGTGATTTTCATGCGTTGCACAAGCGTAAAAGAAGGAATTGAGTGTTTTTTTATGAATAAGGATGGGTGTCAGTTTAATGGCGGCGCCTGTCACCAGATCATTGAACAATGTGAAGGCTGTCAGAAAGCCCAGGAGTTTCCTACCGGAAAATACTGCATAAGTTTTCCTGATCCCGCTGCTAAATGGCGATTCGGAATCTGCAACATGGCTACTCATGTGAAGGCCGAAACCGCCAAGGTAAACGGAAAGATAAATCCCATTAAGGCATCAAAACGCGGCAGTCACTAGGGTAAAAGCCTCTGTGGAATTTTTTTAAAATTCATTTTTCTGAGCCGGTTTTCAGGAAACAGGAGTACTCTGTCTTTTTATATAGATAAGGTACTCCTGATTTCCTCTGGGGCCGAGTATGGGTGAAGGAATTACCCCCTTTTGTGACCAGCCGCATTCTTTGCAGAAGGTTTCGATATCATGTACTATCTTTTCCCGTAATTCCGGATCCCTGACCACGCCACCCTTTCCCACCTGATCCTTTCCGGCTTCAAACTGCGGTTTTATAAGGGCGATAATAAAGGAATTTTCCTTAAGAAGACAGGAAACAGGAGGGATAATAAGTTTCAGGGATATAAAAGAAACATCAATAACAGCGCCATCGGCCGGCTCTTTGATAACCTCCCGCGTGAGATAACGCGCGTTTGTCTTTTCCAGAATGATTACTCGTGAGTTCTGCCTAAGCGTCCAGTGGAGCTGACCGTATCCGACATCCACTGCTATTACTTTTCCGGCGCCCCTTTTGAGCAGGCAATCGGTAAACCCGCCTGTTGAGGCGCCGATGTCCAGTATCACGGCATCATGAACATCCATATTGAAATGATCGAGGGCCGCCTCCAGCTTTAATCCCCCCCTGCTCACATAGGGCATGGGATCATTCTTAATGGTAATTTCAGCATTTTCCGGAACCCCGTAACCAGGCTTATCGACCATTCGGCCATTGACTGCAACTACTCCGGCCATTATAAAGGCTTTTGCCTTTTCACGGCTTTCGGCCATGCCTTTTTCCACAAGCAGGTTATCAAGCCTGGATTTGTTTTTTGCCACAGAACAGCCTGGCTTCATTGGCAATGCCTTCCCTGTCAAGACCATATTTTTGTCTTAAAAGGTTCAAAGGTCCGTGCTCGACAAACTTATCAGGAAGTCCGATTCTCCTTGTCTGAATGTTATTCAAGCCCATATCATCAAAGAGTTCCAGAACTGCTCCTCCCAGCCCCCCCTGTCTGATGTTCTCTTCCACAATCATCACCTTTCCTGTCTTTCGGGCGAGATCACATATATTTTTATCCAGTGGTTTTACCGATCTGCAGTTAAGCACGCAAGCCGAGACAGAATCATTTTCCAGGTCCTGAGCCGCCTCCAGCGCCGGATACACCATGCTTCCCAGTGCTATTATCAGTATATCCTTTCCCTCCCTCACTATCTCGGATTCGCCAATTGGGATGGTTTTGAATTCCGTGTCAAGATCAACCCCGATGCCTGCGCCTCTGGGGTATCTTATGGCAACCGGCCCGTTGTGTGATAGGGCGGTAAAAAGCATATGTCTGAGCTCATTTTCATCCTTTGGGGCCAGAAAGGTCATGTTCGGAAGGCTCCTGAGATAGGTAACGTCAAAATAACCGTGATGAGTCGGACCGTCCTCTCCAACAAGGCCGCCCCTGTCCAGACAGAAGACAACCGGCAGATTTGGCATGCAGACATCATGAATAATCTGGTCAAAGGCCCTCTGAAGGAAGGTGGAATAGATGGCTACAACAGGCCGGAAACCCTCGGTAGCCAGTCCCGCTGCGAATGTTACCGCGTGCTGCTCCGCTATACCCACATCCAGGATACGGTCAGGGAAAAGTTCGGTAAAACGGTTCAACCCGGTTCCTTCCGGCATGGCCGCTGTAATGGCAAAAATCCTTTTATCCTTTTTACCCAGATCTACCATTGTATCGCCGAATACCTTTGTATAGGTGGGAGGCTGTTTGCCCGGCTTTGCCGGTGATGATCCCGTGGAAACCTCAAAGCTCCCTACTCCGTGATAGTAGGTCGGATTCTTCTCCGCTGGCGCGTACCCCTTACCCTTTTTTGTCAGCACGTGTACGAGTACCGGGCCTTTAAGGTTGACCACGTTACTGAATGTTTCAATAAGACGGTCCAGACGATGCCCCTGAATGGGCCCGACATACTGGAATTTGAAGGCCTCAAAGAGCATTCCTGGAGTAAAAAAGGTAATAAGCGAGTCCTCGCTCTTTCTGAAGATATTCAGTATGTTTTCTCCCACTCCGGGAACGGATCTAATAAAATTTTCCAGATCTCTTTTGAGATTTACAAACCTCGGCCCTGTTATCTTTCTGCTTAAAAAGGAGGAAAAGGCCCCCACATTAGGGGATATGGACATCTCATTATCATTCAGCACCACAATAAGGTCCTTTTCCGCGTCCCCGGCCTGATTAAGTCCCTCAAACGCCATGCCGGCAGTCATTGACCCGTCACCGATAACGGCGATCACTTTGGATTTTTCACCCTTGAGGCTCTTGGCAGTGCTTATTCCAAGTCCGGCTGAGATAGAGGTGCTGCTGTGACCCGTGTCAAAGGTATCATAGGGGCTCTCCGCTCTCTTTGGAAAACCGCTTATTCCGCCATAGGTCCTGAGGCTATCAAAGCGATCCCTTCTGCCCGTTAAAAGCTTATGGGCGTATGACTGATGTCCCACATCCCATATTATCTTATCAACCGGCGCATTAAACACATAGTGAAGGGCTATGGTCAGCTCAACGACACCCAGGCTGGGAGCGAGGTGTCCCCCGGTCCTGGACACGGTTTTTATTATCACGTCTCTTATCTCAGCACCGAGCTGCTCCATCTGTGCAATGGTGAGCCCTTTAAGATCCGCGGGGCTGTTTATGGTTCCTAAAAGGTAACCGCTGCTCTTTTTATCCATTACTTTTTTCTCTCAACAATATATTCCGCTATCTTTCTAAGAGGTTCCGCCCTGATATCAAACTGATTCAGTGAATCAACCGCGTCATCAACAAGGCGTCTCAATATTTCTTTCGACCTTTCAAGCCCGTATATAGATGGATATGTGTTCTTGCCCATTAGTACATCAACACCGACTGCCTTGCCCATCTCCTCACTGTCGCCCTCTATATCCAGAATATCATCAGATACCTGAAAGGCAAGGCCAATTTTCCTACCATAACGGTCAATGGATTCCAATTGTTTTTTCGAAGCTTCGCCTATGATGGCCCCCGACAGGACAGAGGCGGTAATAAGGGCCCCTGTCTTATGGGCATGCATAAATTCAATGATTGAGGAATCAACCTCTTTTCCCGCTATCAGCATATCAACCGCCTGACCCCCTACCATGCCTTTGGGACCCGCGGCAGAAGCGATAAGAGATACAATTTTCTGCACCGTATCACCCTTCAGTTTCCCTTCAGGATTAAGCCGGCTGATAAGATTAAACGCCTCGGTCAGGAGGGCGTCCCCGGCCAGCACGGCCATTGCCTCTCCATACACCTTGTGACTGGTCGGTTTTCCCCTTCTTAAATCATCATTATCCATGGAAGGGAGGTCATCATGGATAAGGGAATAGGTATGTATCATTTCAAGGGCGCACGCCGCGGGAAGTGCGTCTTTTTCATTTGCTCCGACTGCCTCGGCCGAGGCAACACACAATATTGGCCGGAGTCTTTTACCACCGGCAAAAAGGCTGTAGTTCATTGCTTCAAATAACAGGCCTGCCGGTTCCTCCGGTTCGGGCATATAAAATCTCAGGGCTTCATCAATAACTGCCCTTTTCTCCGCGAGATATCTTTTCAGTTCCATGTCTAGGATTCTTCCTCATCTTCAACATCAAAGGGTTTCAGGATATACCTGTCGTCATTCTCTTTCAACAGTATGGACACCTTCTGTTCAACCTCCTCCAGTTTATCGGAACAGAATTTTAGAAGCTTTATTCCTTCTTCAAAGACCCTGACGGATTCTTCCAGAGGAAGGTCCCCATCTTCGAGGTCCTTTACGATCTCTTCAAGCCTTTTCATGGAATCTTCAAATTTTTTCTGGGCCATTACTCCTCCAAATCTCTTGTGTTTTCTATTAAACTCACGGGATCTATTCTCGCATCCTTGATCCTTATTCCCCAGTGCAGATGTGGTCCGGTGGAACGTCCCGTGGATCCGACAAGTCCTATTACCGATCCTTTGGCAACGTTATCTCCCGCCCTGACCATTATTTTACTGAGATGAAAATACATGCTTCTGATGCCTCCGCCATGATCCACCACAACAGACTTTCCCGCAAAAAAGTGATCCGCAGTCAAAACAACGGTTCCATTGTTGGTTGCCTTTACGGGCGTGCCTGTTTTACCTCTTATGTCAACACCCGAATGCGGGGATTTAGGCTGGTCATTGATTACACTGCCTCGACCAAAGGGGCTTATTATTTCACCATCCACAGGCATTATAAAAGGTCCCGACCATTCCGGCAACCTATCGAGCGCCTCCCATAATGACTTCATAGCAGCGGATTCCATTAGAGCGCGTTCAAGGTTTTCAGGACTCAAATCCACCTTGTCCTTTGGAAGGGTGAGCCTTCTAACACCGTACTCTTTTTCTTTCACACCTATACTTATATCTTTGCTTGGGCCGGCAGGCATCAACCTTATATTCATGATATAGTCTCCCGGTTTCTGTTCCAGGTCCGCGAAGATAAAACCCGTAAAGATATCTTCATCACTGAGATGTACTAGCAATATGTCCTGACCCATCCAGGTTACAGAAGGCGCCTGCCCCTTTTCAACCCTTATCCTGAACAAAGACAGCTCCCCCTGATAAAGCACAGGAGAAGTTAATTCTATATCAATTTCCCCGGACGCCGCAAAGGCCTGCGAACCTGTCAACAGAGAGATAAACATCCCTAACATCATTATATAACTGCTTTTTCCCCGCAATCCTGCTCCTTTATATCTTCCACAACGCACTCAATTTCGCCCCGTGACAGCATAATATTAACCCTGTCTCCGGCCCTTACCGATGATGATGATCTCAGGGCGATTCTGTCAGGCAGTAAACGCGTAATGCTATATCCCCTTTTAAGAACCGAATAGGGGCCGAGATCCTTTATCTTCTCTTCATAAAGGCCCAGCGTCATGCGTTTATCATTGATCTTTTTATATATTATATGCCTGATCAGATGTTCGCTAAAGCTTATCTTCTCTTTCAGACCGGCGATCCTTTTCAGCGGTGAATGGGTGTAAAAGACCCTGCCCTTCATGTTGAGACCGGCCTTTTTCTCCCTGACAGTAAATCTTATGGATCTCATGAGCCGGTTGTTGAGATCCTCCAGGTGAAGCCACGAGTCGGCTATATCCTTTCCCGGATCACGCAGCCCCTTTGAAATCAGTTTCAGGGCGCCCCGGCAGTTATTTACAGACAGCTTCATACCATGAATAAGACGATCCCTCGCATTCCTCAGGTTCCTGATAAAAGACTCCTTTTCCGCGACAAGCAGTTCCGCCGCGGCAGAAGGCGTAGGCGCTCTCATGTCCGCTGCCAGGTCTGCTATGGTCGTATCTATTTCATGACCCACGGCTGAAACAACAGGTATTGAAGATGCCCTTATCGCATGTGCCAGTCTTTCATCATTGAAGGGCCAGAGGTCTTCCATGGAGCCCCCGCCCCTGGTGATTACTATCACGTCTCCTTCCAGTTCCCGGTTTGCCGTTTCAAGTGCTTCGCATATCTCATTCGCGGCATTTTCTCCCTGGACCTTTACTGGAATCACTGTAATTTCGATATTGGCGAACCTTCTGTGTATGACATTCAGAAAATCTCTTATGGCCGCCCCTGTGGGTGATGTGATAACAATCACATGTCCGGGCAGAAATGGTAAAGGCCTCTTTTTGTCTCTGTCAAAGACCCCCTGATCAGAGAGCTTCTTTTTGAGCTGTTCAAAGGCCAGGGCCATGGCTCCGACCCCCAGTGGTTCTATATAGTCGATAACCACCTGGTATTCTCCACGAGGTTGATAAACAGTAATTCTGCCTCTGGCTATCACCTTCATGCCATCTTCAGGTGTAAAACTGATATACCTCCTCTGGGGCCTGAACATTACAGCCTTTATCTGTGAATACTCATCCTTTAAGACCATATAGTAATGCCCGGAAGAAGGCGCCCTGAAATTTGAAATCTCCGCCTCTATCCAGATAAAATCAAAATTATCTTCAAGCAGTTCCTTGATTCGTCCGGTAAGGGAACTCACCGTAAAAATTTTGGGAGTATCCTGTCCAAGAGGTTTTTCCTGGTTATTCATTTAATAATCCTCAAATCCTGATGCCCTATTTGTAGAATATTGCGATGCAATAGACAAGACCTTTTCTTAAAGCCAAATGCATTTTAACGGGGTAACACGTTGACATGATAAGAGCTTTACAATATTTTAG
>CAZJOB010000009.1:7121-27016 GCA_964547435.1 uncultured Desulfatiglans sp.
AATGCATTTTAACGGGGTAACACGTTGACATGATAAGAGCTTTACAATATTTTAGGAAAAAACTCATTTTGACAGACTCGTAAAAAGTCCAAAAATCGTCATTCCCGCGCAGGCGGGAATCTATAACTTCCTGAAAAAACTGGATTCCGCGATCAAGTCGCGGAATGACAAATAGGTAAATCCGATTTTTTTACGAGTCTGCCAAATAAAAGGAATATTATGTCTGAATTTGTCCTTACTGAAGTTGACATTGCGGATATCGCCTCACGCGGTATTACAAAAGAAATAATATTCAAACAGATAGAAATGTTCAGGAAGGGATTCCCCTTCTCACGGCTTGTCAGGCCCTGTACCCGGAAAGACGGTATCGTTATTCTGGATGAAGGGGATATCGAAAGATTGATAAAAAAACATGACAACTCCGCTCTTTCAGGCAGGTGCATGAAATTCGTGCCGGCCTCCGGGGCCGCAAGCCGAATGTTCAGGCTTCTCTCATCCTTCAGAAACAATCCCGGTCACGTCAACAGGGAAACCCTGTTGTCAGCAGTTGAAAACGGTGATAACAACAGCAGATTATTGTTGAATTTTATTAATAATATAAGAAAGTTGCCATTTTTTGAAATACTTGAATCCGCCATGTCAAAGGCAGAAGAGAACCTCCATGAATCTCTTTTAAAAGGGAATGTAAAAAATATACTTGAATACATACTGGACGATAAGGGGCTAAATTTTTCAGACACCCCCAAATGCCTTATTCCATTCCATAGATATGGTGATCATTCGCGGACTCCTCTTGAAGAGCAGATGGTCGAAGGGACCGCCTATGTAAAAGACATGGAAGGTGTTGTCAACATCCATTTCACGGTCTCACAGAAACATCTGCCAATGGTATCGGAATATATTGAGAGTGTCCTTGACATATATGAGGATAACACAACAGGATATAATATTGCCTTTTCCTGTCAGAAACCATCCACGGACACCATTGCCGTTGATATGGATAATAATCCCTTTCGTGATAAAGAGGGCAGTCTTCTCTTCAGACCGGGAGGCCACGGCGCCCTGCTTGAAAATCTTTCGGAAATTGACGGTGACATAGTATTTATTAAAAATATAGATAACGTAGCGCCTGACAGAATGAAAGAAGCCTCATTTGTCTATAAAAAGGTCCTGGCCGGTTATCTGATAGAAATGCAGGGAGAGATTTTTAGTTATATTGAAAGATTATTAAACAGTGCCCCTGATGATGTATTTATTGAAAATATTTTTGATTTTATCAAAGAAAAACTCTGTGTTATTCCACCCGAAGAGATACGCGACTATCCGGTCAAACAAAAACAAGAGTACCTGATCTCCAGGTTAAACAGGCCGTTAAGGGTGTGCGGAATGGTGAAAAATTCCGGAGAACCAGGGGGCGGCCCTTTCTGGGTCGGAAAAACAGAAACCGGAATATCCATTCAGATTGTGGAAACATCCCAGATAGATATGGATTCAAAAGAACAAAAGGAGATATTCCGCTCCTCCACTCATTTTAATCCCGTGGATATTGTATGCGGCCTTAGGGATTATTCGGGGAAAACCTTTGATCTCAGTCAATATGTGGATCATGACACCGGATTTATATCCTTTAAATCCAGTGATGGAAAGGGACTTAAGGCACTTGAACTTCCTGGTCTTTGGAACGGTTCAATGGCCTTCTGGAACTCTGTGTTTGTGGAGGTCCCTGAAATAACCTTTAATCCCGTAAAAACAGTCTTTGATCTTCTGAGGGATGAACATCAGAACATGCAGGCGAACGGACTATGACCGAACTGTTAATAGAACACATCGAATGGGGCGCGGCAAACGCCTTTATATGGGGATTTCCCATGATCTTTTTATTCATGACCATTGAAAGCTCCTTTATTCCATTTCCGAGCGAGGTAATTATGGTTCCTGCGGGCTTCCTCGCCTACAGGCAGGAACTTACCTTCGGCGCCCCGTTTTTTGATCTGACGATTGCCTTTGCCTGCGGCCTTGCAGGATCTATGGCAGGGGCATATATCAATTACTTCCTGGCCAGGTTTCTTGGACGGCCTTTTTTACATCGTTACGGCAGATTTTTTTTCATCAGTGAGAAAATGCTCCTCCGCGCAGAAGAGATCTTTCTCGAATACGGTGAAATAACAACCTTTATATGCCGGTTGTTGCCCGGCATAAGGCAGATCATATCTATTCCGGCAGGAATCTCCGGAATGCCCCTGTCCAGATTTACCTTGTTTACCGGTCTCGGGGCCGGTATCTGGTCCGCAATCCTGATCGGCATAGGATACTACCTTGGAAGCCTTTCGGAAAATATGACATATGCTCAACTGGTTTACAGAAGTAAAGAGATTACAGGGGAAAACTTTATCTGGATTTTACTGATTTTAATTATCGTAGTTATATGTTACTCCATGTGTCATCACTATATAATGAAGTCAAGAAAATCAGGAGGTTAAAGGTAAAATCCCATGGAAAATGCTGACAGGATCGAAGGCAAAAAGATATATGGTCTTCTGGAACAGGCCCGGCAGGAAAGAACCATGCTGAGACTGAATATAATCGGCTCAGGCTATGAAGCCCTTACCGTGATAATCGGCATCGGCGACAGTGAAAACAATGACATGTCTTTTATAATAGACCGCCCTGGCAGCGGGGAGACTGCTCCTCCCTTAGCTGAAGGCAGGAGGTGTTTTTTTGAATTCAGCGGAAAAGACAAGATCCAGTACAGTTTCAAGGCCCCTATAACGAGGATAGAAGATGATTGTCTGATAATGGAATTACCCGATGTCATTGAAAGGATACAGAGGAGAAGACATTTCAGGGTGCCGGCCCCTGCCGGCGTCAAATGTTTCATGCCCCATAGAAATGGCGGATTTGAATTTGATGTCATCAATCTGAGCGAAGGAGGCGCCCTCGTCTGTTATGAATCAAAAATCCATGATAAAACCATCCTTTACAGGGGAAGCATTTTAAGGAACCTCCGTTTTTTATCCAGTGAAGAAGGTCTTAGGACGAGAATTGATATCAATAGCGCGGAGATTATCAGAATAAATAAAAATCCTGACAGGGGAAAGTATGATTTTGCAATAAAATTCGCTGATATCTCAAAACAGGATGAAGAAAGAGTCAGGCAGTTTGTATATGATTGTCAGCGAAGGGAGCTTAAAAGGAGGGGTTATATGGAAGATTGAGATAACACAGGTGAAAAAACTAGACATAGATATCCACGTTTTCTCCCAGAGAAAACAGGGTTTTTTCATTTTCTCCCAACCTGCCGTAGTTGTTTCCCGGACGAATGTCTTCGGCCCCTATAAAAACAGAACTCAGACGATTACGATTATAACTGCCGTAAGCTGTCATACCTCTGTTTCTGACGCTTGGAACCGGTTGTATGCTTTCGTGAAAGGGAACAACAGCCATTTCTGCTTCTATTTTCATGGCCTGATCCTTAAATAATATGTTGGTCGAATATAATACAGAACAGGTATTTTTTCAAGCCTTATTTAAATAGGTCCAGACTTATTTTCATGCCTTAAGCGGGTAACAATGACTGTAGCCCGAATCGGCAAGGATGACCTGCCTGGCCTCCATGGTTTCAGATTTCACTACAATCGGACCGAGAAGATTGATCGTTGCCTTTTCAGGCTTATTCGCCGGGATTGTAACCAGGGCGAAGATAATAACGGATTCATCCTTATTGCTGATAAGCCGCTCCTCTTCAGGTGAAAGATTCTTAAGATAGTCCGGCATTATCAGATAGGGATTGATCATTACAAATGCCAGGCCGGGCTCGGTAGAAGATTGAAGCCACATAAAGGGTGATCCGGGCTTATGCTCAAGGATTGCGAATTCCCTGGCATCAGGAAAACCCAGAAGACCTTCCGGAAAATTAAGCGTCCTTTTTTCATCAATCTCAACTTCTCCAAATCTGGTTGTCATAATCTTTCGCATCTTGCATCCTGTTGATTTTAGATTTTATATTTTCATTGAATCATGAAGCAATTCAAGGTCGTCAGGACTTTGGGAGGCCCTGATATTCTCCATCATGATGCTCTCATATACCTCTGTTCTGTGGACAGGAATATTCTTCGGCGCCTTTATTCCTATCTTTACCTGACTTCCTTTTATCTCCAGCACAGTAACAGTGATATTATTGCCTATATTAATGCTTTCATCGTTTTTTCTGGTTAAAACTAACACTGGCACCCTCCATGGCTCCAGATTGTTGTTATTAGCGGTTAAAGAAAATTAACCAGGCTCAAATTCATCATTTTTGATGCCGAATTCAGCGCCGCGTTATACGCGAGTTCCTTGGCCTTAAGGTTTATTATCGCCTCGGCAATATCGGCATCCTCCAGCCGGGACATTCTGTCCGTGTATGTCAATTCAAGATCGGCGATAACCTGCTCCTTCACATCAAGACGCACTGTCTTTCCGCCTGTGTCCGATATCTGCGAAGTGACGGTATGCATATGATTATCCAGGCTGGTAAGACTGGATCGTATGCCTTCCGCGTTATTATTCTCCAGATTTGTCTTTAGATCAATTAATGTTTTAAAAATATTATTGTCATCCCAGTTTTCGCCAAAAATCTCCTTGCCGTCCTTCCCGACAGAAATGTTGGTCTCCTTGCCGATCTTAACTGAAAAAGGGACGCTATTGCCGTTGTAGATAACCTCTGTTCCTGCCTCATTCATGGTAAAGGACATCGTGTCCGTGTTGGTGCCTCCGAAGATATATCTCCCTCCGACCTCCGAATTTGCCAGAGAAACGATCTGGTCGAGATAACCGTCGACAAGGGCTGCGGCGTTTCTCCTTTGAGTGGAATCCATCGTGTCGGTTGACATCTGGACAGCCAGCGCCTTTGTGGCAGACAGAAGGTCTTCCACCTGAGTCAGGGCGGATTCGGCAGAGGTCAGCCAGGATCTTCCCATTGAAATATTCCTTTCCATCTGGTTAATCTCCGACAGGGATGACCTTATATCAAGCACCGTAACCATCCCGACGGGATCGTCTGAAAGCTTTTGGATCTTTTTCCCCGAGGAAACGGTTTCATTGGCCCTGGTCATCTCCGTAGAGGTCGCACCCAGATTTCTTATAACGCTGTCATACATTGTTTTGGTTGCTATTCTCATGACTTACATCCTTTTATACCGCGTTTAATATTGTCTCAAGCATCTCTTCGGAAGTCGTGATTAACTTCGCCGCCGCTGTATAGGCATGCTGATACTTGATAAGGTTTGCCATCTCTTCATCCAGAGAAACGGCGCTAATGCCGTCCCTGGTGGCGCTTATCTGTTGCTGAATAACCTCCTTATACTCCTTTTCACGCTGTACGCTCTGACTTTCAATGCCTATCGATCCCACAAAGGTATGGAGATAGCTGTCAATTGTTGTATTGGAAATATCATTGAAGGCGCCGCCTCCTTCCCTTGTAAAGGACCATCGCTTTATTGTTGTGCCGTAATATTGAACGTTCGTCACATCAAGGGCGTTTGTGTTGTCCCCTTCAGCAAATGCCCCGTATGAATCCGAGGCCTTTTCTACACTTATTGTAAAGGTGTCATTAGCAGTATAATCCGTGGCAGCATTGCCCGTAAAGGTCACATTAACCCCTTCCGCGCCAAGTGCGGGCGAGCCGGCCATTGAGGCGGGGCCGGACCAGGCTCCGCTGTCCTTCCGCCATCTGAAGGTCCCTGCTGCCGGATCAACGATCTCTATTTCATATACAGCGTCCGCGCTCCCCGTGTAGGGGCCGGATGTGGTAATTATTCCGGTTGAGGCGTTGCCGCTTGCTCCGACCGCGGGCCCCACGTTATTGCTGATTTTGGCTGCCGCGATATAATTTTTATTATCAATTATTTCATCATTTATCCTTATATCCCCGGCATTCGCGTTGTCAAAAAAGGTGTTGATCCCCAGTGCTGCGAGTATGCCGCCGGTGTCATCGGAAAAGGCGAAACTTCCGGGGGCCCCCGCATCAGTTTCAATATAGAGTTTTCCGTCCCTTATATTTGCGTTCAGATCTACCCCCCCTATTGAAACCGAATCAATAGTTGAAGCGATATCATCAAGAGAGCCGGTTAATGCCGAAACGGCAATCGTCGTTACACCCGCGACCGCCCCGGTTGAATCATACAGCCATATCTTGAAGCTTCCGTCGGTTATCCTGTCATAAAAGTCCAGGCCTGATGCCTCAGTCCCCAATCCAGCGCTGCTGTCAGCAGCCGAATAACTGCCGGTGACTGAACCAAAGCCTTCGAGACCGACTCCCTGGCTGTGCGCCCTGTTGACCTCCCATATGGTTGCCTTTGCCAGCTCATCCAGGTCTGCCTTATATTTGGTGACAATCTCATCCCTGACATCGAGCCAGCCTCCCAGCTTTCCTCCGTTTATGGTATCGGAAATAATTACATTGCCGGAGCCTGAACTTTGCCACTCAATCTCCCTTCCATTTAAATCAAGAGAATATGTGTCACCCCTGTTGACAAGAAGATAGCCCTTTTTTGTGGCAACCTGAAGATTTCCATCATCATCCTCCCAGGTGTTCAGATCCAGATATTCCGATAACTGATTGACTAAAAGGTTTCTTTTATCCCTGAGATCGTTGGCGTTTCCCGATGTCTGAATAACAAGAATCTGTTTATTTATATTGGCTATCTTGCCGCATATCTCGTTGATCTGACCGATACCTGCTTCAATGGAATTGTTGATCTCCTGATCCAGCCTGGCAAGGTCGTTTGACAGATCCTTAAAACTCTGGGCAAGAAGCTCGCCATATTCAGCAAGAAGACTCCTTTCGGAATCCCCTGAGGGGTTGTTTGCAAGATCCTGCCACGCGTTCCAGAAATCATTGAACTGATTGCTCAGACTTCGACTGGAATTTTCATTGAATATAGACTCCATTACAGACATATATATCTCTTTCTCCGACATTGCCGTAAGGTCTGAAGTGCCGCTCTGAAGACGTTTTTCAATAAAATCATTCGTGTTGCTGATTATATTTTCCAGGTTCACTCCCCTTCCGAAAAGAAAGCCTGCGTAGGGGGTAGAATCTTTCGCGCTCAGGATTGCTGTCTGTCTGGAATACCCTTCGGTATTTACATTGGCGATATTATGGCTTATTACATCAATCGCGTATTGCTGAGTCAAAAGCGCATCTTTGGCGACGTTCAGTACAAGACCGATTCCACTCATAACTATGCCTCATTATTATATAAAAGATTGCCGGTTTCGCTCTGTCTGTTTCGTGAAGGTCCATAGGTCTTCTCCATGCGTGCGTTGCCTGCAAAGACGGAAAAGATGTCGTTTATAAAACCCAGGGTGTCTCTGATAAAACAGATATTCTCTTTAAGCCTGACACCTATCTCCTCCTTAAGGGCATTCAGGGTCCTTGAAAGGGATAAAATAGTCTGTTTTTCTTCAGTGGTCAGGGATTTATTCTTTGAACCGTCGCTGTTCAGGCCATCCAGGCGGCTGTTGATATCATTTATTGAATGGAGTATCTCATTTTTTTCTTCAAGACCGTTCCAAATGCCTTTTAAATCCTGGTTGATAAGATTTTCTCTTTCACGTTTAATACATGACAGGAGGTCTCTATAGAGATCAATCCTTTTCATATATAGTCTTTCTATTATTTGCGTATCTTTTTCCATATTCGGCCTCGTATTGGAATATCGGCATTTTTTCCTGATATCTTGATATCTTATTGGTTTAAAAACTCATTCCCTTCATTAAAACGGCTATGTTTTCAGAAACTTGACAGGATCAAGATGTTCGCCGTTCCGTCTTACCTCAAAATGCAGATGAGGGCCGGTGCTTCTTCCGGTTGATCCGACTTCTGCTATTGTCTGACCCTGTTCTATCCAATCGCCCTGCTTCACACTATTTTTTCTGTTATGGGCATAAAGGGTTGTAAAGCCGTTTCCATGGTCAATTACAACTACTTTTCCATAACCTTTCTGATTATCACTGACAAGAACACGACCGGACATAACAGCCTTAACATCTGTTCCCTCCGAAGCCGGAATATCAATCCCTTTGTGGAACTGCCTGTTGCCTGTAAAGGGGTCCTTTCTCCACCCGAACCGGGAAGAAAGATCGCCTTTAACAGGCCATCGGGGCAGGTTGCCTAAAGCTTCAGGCCGGAAAGCAGCCCCTTTTTCCACAGACTCTACTGAATCCTGCATTCGCAGTTGTTGAAAAAGGAGTTCACTGATGCTGTTGCTTCCCTTGCCGGCCATGCTTTTTGAAAGCTCCTGGTCAAACATCGATTCATATATCTCCTCGGCCTGGCCCCCGTGAAACAGATCGCACTTCTCGATTGTCCTTCTCATGCTCTTTAACATCTCAAAGGTAAAGACCGATTCAAAATCCTGGCATGCCTTTTTAAGGGCCCTGTCTTTTTCGGCCTTTTCTTTAACGAATGTTGATATTGCACTCGCATTAATCTTCATATTGTCTCCGCGATTTCTTCTCTCTGCGACAGCCGGCACTTTATTCGACAGCCGGCTGCTTACTCCTGAATACTCCATTCGTGAAAATCACCCTTTTTCGAATAAACAGCTAGATTATCTCAAGCTGTGCCTGAAGCGCCCCGCTGGCCTTTATGGCCTGGAATACCGTAATAAGATCCCTTGGTGAAACACCTATGGAATTAAGGGCCTTTACAATATCTCCAAGACTCGTTCCCTCCGGCTGCACAAGCAGCAGTTTATTATCATCCTCTGTTACAGTAACCTCCGATTCCGGAGTAACCGCTGTTTCTCCATCTGAAAATGGAAGCGGTTGACTAACATTGCTTTTTTCCTTTATCTGCACGCTCAGGTTTCCATGGGCGATGGCGACCGAGGAAATCCTCACATTTTCTCCCATTATAACGGTGCCGGTTCGTTCCGACAGGATAATCTTTGCCCCCATGTCAGGCTGAATATCTATCTGCTCAAGCGACGCCACGAGATTCACAATATTATTTCTATATGACTCGGGAACATTGATCTTCACTGTGCCCGCGTCAAGGGGATACACATCTGCATACGCAAGAGTGCTCTTTATTGCCTCGGAAACCCTTAAGGCAGTAGTAAAATCGGGTTGATTCAGAGAGATCGTAAGTTGATCCAGACTGTTAAAATCGAATGTTATCTCTCTCTCAATAGAAGCCCCGTTCGGAATCCTTGCGACAGTCGGGTGATTCTTCTGCACCCCGCCTCCGGCAGCGCCTGAAGAGGCAAACCCGCCGACAAGCAGAGGCCCCTGCGCTATTGCGTACACATTGTTATCTGCCCCCTTTAATGGGGTCATAAGCAGAGTGCCTCCCTGAAGGCTCTCGGCGTCGCCTATGGATGAAACCAGGATATCGATCTTGTTGCCCTTTCTTGAAAAAGCGGGCAGATCGGCGGTTACCATCACTGCCGCGACATTGTCAACTCTTACACTGTCTGAAGGGGTGTGTATTCCCAGCCGCTCCATCATGTTGACCAGGGTCTGGGTTGTAAACTGAGTGCCCCTGCCGTCCCCGGTTCCGTTAAGACCCACAACAAGCCCGTAACCCACAAGCTGATTGCTTCTCACACCTTTAAAAGAGGCTATATCCTTGATCCTGGCGCCCATGGCGATATCGGAATAGGCCAGGGTAAACAGAACCAGTAATACTGTAATTACACTGAGTGATCCTCTTGCTGAGCTCATTTTCTCCTCCTTTAAAAGGGCCATACAAAATCCACTGCCCTGGTAAGCCACCCCGGACGCTGTTTATCGCTGATGGCGCCTGTGCCGATATATTCAATCCTCGCGTCGCCAATGTAACTTGAGAGCACCGTGTTGTCCGGGGAAATATCGACCGGTCTGATCTGACCGGAAAGCACTATGATCTGGGTCTCGTTATTAACCCGGATTTCCCTGATCCCCTTGATAAGCAGATTGCCGTTTGGTTTAACCTCCATAACCCGGGCGGTTATTGCCGCCGTCATGGTGTCGTCTCTGGCAGTTGAACCTGATCCGTTGAAATCGCTCTTCATTGATCCCTTAAAAATGCTTGTGCTGTCATAGGCGTCACGCACATCACTCTTTCCCAATGAAGTCAGATTTTTAAGCCGGCCTTCCCACCCCATAAGATTCTCTACTCCTGCGTCCATCGTCGACTGCCTGCCTGTCTGAGTGCTTGCAGTTTTGGTGGCCTTTGATGTCTCAACGATATTTACAGTCACCAGATCTCCGACTCTATGAGCGCGCAGGTCCTGAAAAAGATCCCTGGAGGCTGTCTCATTCCAAAGGCTGGCCGCTGATTCGGGCTCTCTTGCCATTATGCCACTGTTGAAATATTCTGTCGGCAGAACAGGTTGCATCGTTGCCTGGGCAGTGGCCTGTTTGTCCGGCACACTGGCACAGGCTGATATTAACGAAAACGCCCCGGTCAATATTAATAATGCGATTTTTTTCAACATAACTTTCTCCATGTTTATTGTTTCATTCCTTTAAAAGGAAACCTCGACCAGATCGGGTCTTCTGACCGTGGCGTAGAGTTCCTTTCCGCTGTTGATATTGACGACCCTTACGAGCTCGCCCGGACGTCCGTCTTCAAGGACCTGTCCTGACGCGGTTATTCTTATTTCATTGTTTTCCGCCTTTATGATCACCCTGTCGCCCTTTTGAACCATTGGCGGATCTTCCACCATTCCATAAAGGATATTGTTATCGGCCTGAATAGTGCGAACAGCCCTCTTGCCGACGACATCATTCATGTCTGTGACCACATTGCCCTGAAATTTGACACATTTTTCAGTAACCAGGACAAGATCTTCAGCGGATATTATCTCACCGGACCGGATTCTCTTAAGTGCCCTGACCACATCCCTGGCCACGCTTATCCTTCCCGATACCGGAACCTTTCTTTCCAATTCCCCGTTAACCCGGAAATTTATTGTTACTGTTACGTTCCCCACGTAATTGCTGTTAAGCCTCTCCTCTACATCCCAGTCGAGGCTGCCCACAGGAAAGGACAGACTTTCGGGGGCGGTTATACGTTCAAAAGAGATCTTCTCAGTCTCCCATGGGGAACTGCTTATGATATGATCGGTAAATATTTGAGTGATCGTGTCCGAAGAAAGCACCTGAGCATTTCTGTAAACAGACAGGCTTTCAGGCACACTTATGTTTATATCCTTCTCGTTCGATATGTATGGAGAAACCTTGTACAGGATAAGATCTTTACTAATCCTCTGGTCAGCGTCCGGCCTCGGGGCAACCGATATTTCAATACTCTTCAGGTTTGCAACGCGACTGTCGCTGGAAGGATTAAAGGTAGCGATATCTTCAAGACGTATGATATCGTTATTGATGCTGGTCCTCTTATTTATAACGATTTCCAGCGCTTCAAGGGGAACTGAAAACATCAACGCCGCAAATAAAACCAGGGTGAATACCGTTAAGATTCTTACCGGTTTTTTCAGACATGATCTATTCATAATAATATTCCTTATCTCTTGATGTTGTTTGCCATCTGCATCATCTCATCAGCGGCCTTGATGGATTTTGAAGAGATCTCATAGGCCCTCTGGCCCGCGATCATGTTGACCATCTCCTCCACAACATCCACATTCGACATCTCGAGGAATCCCTGAGCTATGGTGCCCAGACCATCCAAACCGGGGTTTCCCTCAATCGGATCGCCTGATGAGGCAGTGGGACGAAATTTGTTGCCGCCGATGCTTAACAGGCCCGCGGGGTTGGTAAAATTGTGAATGGTCAACTGTCCGTTTATGGTCACAGTCTGTCCGTCTGCCTCAAAACCCACCATGTTTCCGCCGGTATCGATGCTGAATTTGACGGTATTTGTGGGTATTGAGATCTCAGGCTGAAGCCGGTCGCCCTGGGATGTTACCAGATAACCCTCGCTGTCCAGTTTGAAGGCCCCGGATCTCATATACATCTCCTCGCCGTTGCTGAGAATCTGGAAGAAACCGCTGCCTTCAATCGCCAGGTCATAATCATTTCCGGTCTGAGTATAGTCGCCCTGGCTGAATATCTTCTGAACAGACACCGGCCTGGTTCCCATTCCCACCTGGATTCCTGTGGGGATCTGTCCGCCTGAGGCCGTGTCCGCGCCCGGCGATTTCAGATTCTGATAAAGAAGGTCTTCAAAATCGGCCCGGCTTTTTTTGAAACCGCTGGTGTTAACATTTGCCAGATTATTGGCTATTACATCCATATTCAATTTCTGCGCCGCCATTCCTGATGCTGCTGTCCAAAGACTCCTTATCATTGTCATCTCTCCTTTTTTACTGATATGTTATTGTCATTAATCATTTTTTCTTTATCTTGAAGATTATTCTTTCGTGACATTATCTGAGTTTTCCCACCTGATTTATTGCATGGTTATTCAGTTCATCGAGCGCCTTTATGGACTTTTGATAACTCTCAAAGGCCCTTAGGCTGTGGATCATGCTGACCATCTCTTCCGCGATATTTACGTTGGAAAGTTCAATCGCCCCCTGCCTGATAGAAGTATCGGGACTTTTGCCGATCTCATTATCTATCTCGTTTTTAAAAAGTCCCTTGCCCACTTTAACAAGGTTGTCATAACCATCAAAATCCACCACATCCAGTTGACCTGTCTGAATGCCATCCACAAAGATAAAGCCCGCGTTGTCTATCTCGATCGAATTGCCCCGAACAGCAATCGGGCCACCCTTGCCCAGCACGGTCTTTCCGTCCTGTGTAATAAGATTGCCCTGGCCGTCCATGTCAAAATTTCCTTTTCTGGTATAGAATACTCCTTCAGGGCTAAGCACCTTGAAAAAGCCCTTTCCCACTATAGCGACATCAAGACGATTTTCCGTGGATCTCATATCTCCCTGCTCCATATCCGCCTTGATAACCACAGATGCCGGATTGTTACCACCTCCACCCGCACTTTCGAGCATCTTCTGAAATGAAATCCGGTCTTTCTTGAAGCCCACAACATTTGAGTTGGCGAGATTGCTTGATATTACATCCATCCTCATCTCTTCTTTAAGACAACCCCTTGAAGCTTCTATCATTCCGTTTACCATGTTTTCCTGCCTCCTGATTCCTGGAAAATCAATTTACTATTCATAGTAGCAATTATCATACCAATTGAAGGGTATATTCGTTAAAACAATATGTCTGGCTATCTTTTTGTTTTTACAGCATTAATTTAATCCGGGACGTGAAAAGGCGCCGGCTCCAATAATATTCTCAAAGCAGGCTGAACATGTTTCCTGATAAAGTGGGCAAATATTGCCTAGGAGGCTGTCCGAGAATGCATTTGTGTGCCCTTTTCGTCATTCCCGCGCAGGCGGGAATCCAGTCATTTCATACACTTATAGATTCCCGCCTTCGCGGGAATGACGCCCTGAGCTATTCTCGGACAGCCTCCTAGCAGCAAACGAAGGCGGGACAGGTAGCTGAAGGCTGAAAGCTGACAGCTATCGGTTCAGGGATTAAAAGATGAGGTTCTTTCCTGATGCTTTAGACAAATGGCACGAAAATTGAATTCAATTCTATCTGAGGGTATTTTTATATAAACGATTTCATTTCGGGAGAATGCCAGAATGAATGCCAAGAAAACAACCGGTCTTCTGATGCTCATCTTATGCCTGGTCATAGGATGTTCATCGGGAATCTTTACACGAATGGACTCTACAGCGCCGTTATTCGGCCCCATCCTGGTCGGCATGACAAGGTCCGAAGCCGAGATGCATCTGGGGAACCCGTTAATGATCACTCCGGCCGAGGAAGGACAATACAGAGTATTGTATGAATATGAAATAGAAAGAGATGTCACTGACACTATAATGACGGATATACTGGACGCAGTAACCTTTGGAATGGGGAATCTCGTTGTAAGTCCGGCAGACAGATTCAGGGGCTGTGAACACCTTATTGTTATTCAATATCAGATGAATGATCAGCATTCCAGAAATGACTGTGTTGTTGGAATAAAAGACAGGGTAAAACCTGCAAAAGAGTGATTCGAAAAGAGCTTTCTACTTTCTTGGCTTTTCCAGCCCCATATTCAACCGGTAAGCAAAGGCAAGTATCTCAGCCACTGCGGTGTAGAGTTCCGGAGGGATTTCTTCATGAAAATCAAGCTGGGAAAGCGCTGCAACCAGGTCCGGGTCTTCTGTTATGGGAACGCCCTCTCTTTCCGCAATCTCAACTATCTTTTCCGCGATAATGCCTGCGCCTTTTGCCGTGACTCTGGGGGCGCTGTCTTTCGTCCTGTCATATTTAAGGGCTACAGCCTTTTTAAGTTTCTTTTTTTCCATATCTTTCCCCTGCCCTCACACCCACACACCATATACCCACACACCGTAAACCCTATACCGTAAACCCTATACCGTATACCCTATCCCGTATACCGTATACCTTATACCCTATACCGTATACCCTATACCGTAAACCTTATACCTTTTTTTAAATAATCACATGCACCGAAGAACCATCGCCCATCTCTTTTATCTCAAAGCCGTCCTTAAAATCCTTAACACCGCATACCAATTTTCCGTTAATCAGGCCTGATTTCTTCAGCCTTTCTTCAAGCTCAGGCAGGTGATCATTAATATATTCAGACATTTTATCATTTTCAGCAAATATCCTTATATCTGTCCTTTTATCTATTATGGAGACATTCAACTCCATCTTTCCCAGCCTTGTCAGTTCCATAAACACGGAAAAAAAGAGACCCTTTCTTTCCGACTTTTTTTCGACAAACAGATCAATGCTTTCAAACCCGTCTTCTTCGAGGCCTGCCAAATGCATGAGCCAGCCGTATCCTTCCCTGAGTGATGCAAGGTTCAGCAGCTGCTCCCTCTCTATGAGATCAAGCGCCTCCTTTATTTTCATGGCAATCGCCTGAAGATCGCCGCCCTCTGTATCTTTCACTGCTATGCTGTTCTTAATAGACAGCAGGAGCCCCTTAAGATCCGAATCTATAATCTTTGTCAGATGGCTGAGTATCTTTGTAAGACCGAAACCGGTCATTCTGCCGGTGGTTGTCACTTTCCTGTTGACCCTAACTGCTTCGGGAAACTCGCTCATTACCCTGAGCTCTATCCCTTTGTCTCCGGCTATTGCCTTGAACAGGTATTTACCCCCATCTGCAAGAGGAAGAGGTGAAAAGACCTGAATCTTTCTTCCCCGGGCGAAGACCAGGTAATTATCCCCTTTCAACCTGCCTATGACAGTGGCCTTGATAATATCTCCGTTTCTTAAGTCTGTTTTTCCCTTTAAAGAATTGTCTGTAACGTCTTGAATGGATGGAGGACTATTTGTGATTCGACGAAGCATCTGAACAGGTTAATCCCTTTTATCGTGGTTCCTAAGTTTGACCATAAGATCTATTTCACCTACCGATATTCCCATATACTGAGCTATCTCCTCTTTTTTAACTCCTTTCGCCATAAGACTCCTTACCGATGACCACATCTTTTCACTGTCTTTTACCGTGTTTCGTGAATCAGGCCCCTTTGTGCTGAATTCCCTAATGACCCCCTGAAGCTGGTCAAATGACTCCTCGGCCCTTTTGAGACCCTCATCGAGCTGGTGAAGGATCTTCCGGCTCAACTCCTTCTTTTCTTCCAGATTTTTGTCAAGTTGTTTCGTCAGTTCCTGCATTTCGGATATAATAACTTCCGGTCTCTGGAATATATCACTGCTCCTGTCATCCTTTTTTTTTGATTTGATATAGTGTCTGATAAACAACAGTATGCAAAATGCCAGAAAAGCGTCGATCGCGAGCTGGGCTATTATCCAGTTATGTATATCCATATTCTTTATTTATATCTTCAGGTCAATTTTATGATATTCAGGACTTTGGTTTTCGCTTATCTCTTCGCCCTGATCTTCAATATCAGCTTCACATGCTTCATCATGATTTAAATCCGCGTCCCCGGTGAGAGTTACGAGATCTTTGTCCTCATTTTCCGCGTCAGTGTCGCCCTTCCTTTTTTTGGCCCGGCGGTTCCTCTCATCACGCGTCTTCCTCTTCTTTGCAATCTTCCATACCCCGGAGGAGACGGGTGAGACAGGAATGGCGCCGTTCATGTCTGAAAACTCATTCATATTCAATACTCCCTGGCAACTAGATGTATCTTATCTCCTTTACCCTGACCACGAGGGTTCCTGCGCCCAGAGATTCTCTGAATACGGCGCTTATCCTGTTTTCCAGGAAAGATACCCTGCTGCTTAGATCATCATTTTCTTCAGCAATCTTAGCAAGTTGGCTGTAAAGGACGCTCCTGACTTGAAGCTCTCTTTTCCTGTATCGAACAGATGCCAGACCGTCCCATACCACGGAAAGATCGATCCTTATCGCGCCTTCCGGATTTCCTCTCCCCGGGGGGATAAAGAAAGGGGAAAGCGCCTCTTCACTCAGATTCGCGTCATGAATATCCGCATTGACAAAGATTTCGCTGTCACCCATTTTTAAAAAGCCGGGACCGAATTTTATCCCCAGGCCGGAGACAGCGAGGATTGCCCCTGCGATTATCAGCAATGTCCATTTTCTTACAAAAGATCTTCCCTGAGGTTTGGCATTTTCATGATCGCCCGGTTTTTTATTATTCCTTGCCGGGTCATCTGCAACATTATTTCTGCCATCATCTTCAGTGATCCCGTCTTTAGCGGCATGATCGCTTTCATGAACATTTATTTTTTCCTGAAGGGTTTTCTTTTCCATTTTTTTCTGAGTCGTTCCTATTGTTCAAAATATTCTTTCAGACCATTGCGAAGCCTTAGCATTGCCTTTGTGTGCAGTTGGGAGACCCTGGATTCCGTATATCCCATAACTTCACCTATCTCCTTCATGGTTAATTCTTCATAATAATACAGGGATACTGCAGTGCGTTCGTTTTTGGGCAGTCTGTCGATGGCATCTGCTATAACCTTTATGACCTCGGCCTCATTCAGAGACTGCAGCGGAGTAACATCAAGACCCGCATCGAATATTTCATCAGTCTCAGCGCCTGAATACCTGCCTTTCTGATTGAGCAGATCATATTCATTAAGTATTGATATGCCCCTTGCTTCATCGAGAAGATGGTGAAATTCGTCCAGAGAAAGCCCCATCTCCTTTGCAACCTCCATGTCCTCTGCAGGGCGCATCTCTCTGTTTTCCACCTTTGAATAGGCCTCTGAAAGCCTCTTTGCGTTTTTTCTTACCGAACGGGGAACCCAGTCCATGGACCGGAGTTCATCAATCATGGCGCCCTTGATTCTGAATTCAGCGTAGGACTTGAATTCAACACCTTTACCAGTATCAAATTTTTCGACAGCATCCAAGAGACCCAGAAGCCCGGCGCCTAGAAGATCATCCTGGCTGATATGCTGAGGAAGCCTGAGCGCGAGCCTTCCGGCTATCGTCTTAACCAGGGGCGCATACTGGGAGACCAGGGCCTCCTTCTCATTCACCCTCATTGACATGTTCTCTGCCGGGAATGAATGAGTGTATTTTTTTAGCTTTTTTACTGCCGAAGGGGACATCCCCCTACCTCTCTCTTGATGTTTGTTTCTGTTTATAACTTCGTCAGACTAAAAATCCAGCAACCTGCGCCAGAAAAATTTGATATCTCCCTCAAAATGATCGTCTCCCCTGCTTTCCAGAAGCCTTTTTGCCAGCGCCATTATACTCCTGGCAGCAGGTGTGTCAGGATTGGTTGTAAGCAGAGGCTTCTGCTTTCTAACGGCCTTTGGAAACAGTTTGTCATATGGTATCCAGCCAAGATAATCAAGTGAAGGCGATGCCAGATAACGATCAGCCACAATACTGAGACTTTTGAATATGCGGTCGGCTTCGTCTTCATTCTGCGCCGTATTAATCAGCACCTTGAACCTCTTTTGGTTGTATTTGCTTATGAGTATCTTGATCAGCGCATAGGCGTCAGTAAGGGAAGTCGGTTCATTGGTGATTACCACCATCCTTTCCATTGCCGCGAAATTGAAATACATTACATTTGATGAAATGCCCGCGCCTGTGTCAATGAGGATTATATCAAATTGCTCGTTAAGGGCGTCCAGTTCATTTAAAAGGAACAGCCTCTGATTCTCGTTAAGTTCAGTCAGCTCCTGTATCCCGGAGGCAGCCGGCAGGAGTTTAAAACCGCTTGGGGTGGTAATAATAACATCTTCGAGACACTTTTCTCCGCTCAGCACATGGTTGATGGTATATCTCGGATTGAGACCGAGCATTATATCCATATTGGCCAGACCAAGATCCGCGTCCAGTATCAAGACCTTCTTGCCGAGAAGCCTGAAGGCCTCTGCCAGGTTTACTGTTATACTGGTCTTGCCCACTCCGCCCTTGCCGCTTGTAACTGATATAACCCTTAACCGGCTGCCGTTGCTCCTGTTCAGGCTCATGGCATTATTAGGAAAATCGTAATTGTCCTTAACAAGTTTTCTAAGACCGGCAGCTTGATCCATCTTTTATCCCCTTTTTATACGAATTATTCATTTCTTCCATTCCTGCCAGCAGGAAGCCTGCCAGTTTTTTTCTTGAAGCGATCTCTATATCTTCCGGAACCTGTTGTCCCGTTGTAAAATATGAAACAGGTTTTTGTTTTGTTATAAGAAAATTTATCATTGAGGAAAGATCTTCCGTTTCATCCAGTTTTGTGAATATATAGCTTTTAAACGGCAGGGCTTCATATCTGTTCGCGGCGTTGATCATGGTCTTATATTGTGTCGTGGCGCTTAATACCAGAAATGAATGTATCTCTTCTTCAACCTCAAGCAGGGTCTGAAGCTCCTTCATATCCTGATCCATCTTGGGACTCCTCCCGGCCGTGTCAATGAATATCCTGTCATAGCCGCTGTATTTTGTGAGGATCTTTTGAAGATTCTTTCTGCTGACCGCCACCTCCATGGGTATTCCCATAATCCTTGCGTAGGCCTCGAGCTGGGCCGCGGCCGCGATTCTAAAGGTATCCAGCGTCACCAGCACAGACTTCATGCCCTTTCGGACCGAGTTAATTGCCGCCAGCTTCGCCAGCGTGGTGGTCTTTCCCACACCTGTCGGACCCATAAAAGAATAAATCTTTCTACCTTTGCCGGCGTCCTCTTTTCCGTCTGTCCTGATCTTCGATAAGACCTTGAGAAGGGACTCCTGAAGGATATGAGACGAGGGATCAACATTTTCCTTTTTAGGCCCCCGGTCCTCAAGCATAAGATCTCTGATAATCTCCTGTTTGAGACCAAAGGTCTTGAAATAGTTATATTTGTATTTCAGATCCTGATTGAAAAAGATCTCGGGATTAAGGTTCCGGGCCGCGTCGGTGCACAACAGCGCCTCCTTTATCTCTCTGAGTTCCCTGCCCAGGTCGCCTATAGTCTCCTTTTTATTATACGAAGTTTCCCCGTAATGCTCCGGAGCTTCATAATCAACCGCGGCGGTAACTTCTATGCCCTGAGCCGATCTGCCGCCGGCATTGCCGGAATAGGGAACTGACCTGGTTCTCAGGATCACAGCATCAGGGCCCATATCCTTTTTGACCATTCTCATGGCCTCCTGCGTATCTTTAGCTATATATTTTTTAATATTCATGATTTCATCCTATCTCTCCAAGAGATTGAACTTCAAGTCCTCCGGGTATCTCATTATGAGAAAAGATCGCCACCTGTATCTGAAAGCTGTCACACAACTTTTTCAGATGCCTTCGAATAGCCGAGGAACAGAGTATTACTGGCTGTTCTATCCTTGCCGTGATGCCCTCCAGCCCCCTGTTTACAAGTTTGATTATCCTGTCCGCCTCAGCGGGACCAAGGGCCAGGTATGCGCCGAACTCTGTCTTATTAATTCCCTTTGCAATGCTCTCCTCAAGGGCCGGCCTGATATTAAGGACCTTGAGGGTCTT
>CAZJOB010000010.1:0-25618 GCA_964547435.1 uncultured Desulfatiglans sp.
ATATCTAAATGTTGTTTAAGTCTTATCTTTACCCACAAATTCTTATGAGGAGCCAAATATTTAAGCCTCTGTTCAGAAAGGCACTTTCTGCACGCCTGACTGGCTGCTTTTTCGGCAGAACGCAAATGCCCTTCGGTCATGTAAGGAGAGCGCCGGGGCCTCTTTGGTCTCCAGGTGCAACCGGTTTCGCGCCTGCCAAAACGGATAAAAAGTTGAGATCATTAAATATGTTCAACCCGTAAAAAGTCCCAAAAACGTCATTCCCGCCCCGAACAAGTCCGTTAATAAACTCCGGCGGGGATCCATAACTACCTGAAAACACAGGATTCCGGAATCCGGCCTTCGCCAAGGCTACGGCCCGGCAGGCAAGTTCCGGAATGACAAACCATGAAAGCGGACTTTTTACGAGTTCAACAAAAATTAATCTCCTTCTATTATCAGATTTTTTAGCTCATCCCTGTCATCGGCCCTGACCGGGAAATGCTCTTTCAGGATTCTGCCTATATTATCCACGGCATCACAGATTGCATCGGCCTGATTATTATTTTTGATGCCTTCCACTATTTTATTGACGATCTCATTCCACTGGCCCTGTTTTACCTTTTCATTGATTCCCCTGTCCGCAAGGATCCACACCCTTCGCTCAAAGACAGAAATGAAAACAAGGATGCCGGTTTCATCCCTGGTGCGATAGAGACCCTCGCGAAAGAAACCTGTGACAGCCGCTTCTTCTACCTCTTCATCGATCTCCCTGTCAGAGATATACAGCCTCTTTAGACTGTCAATGCGTTTAACAATCCGGTGGAATATTACAAACAGGACTGTAATGATCCCCAGAAAAAGCCACATGTTATTGTGACCGATCCACAGCCATCCGCCTAAAAAATATGTTGCTATCAATGAAAGGGGAAGCGCGAAAAGGATGCCTCCTATTACATCGGACATGGGGTAGTGATAACTTCGGGACACGATCATGGGGACTATCTCCCCGGATGTGTGTACTTCAGCCTTTTTGACTGAAGCCTTTATCCTTTCCCTCTCCTGGTCACTTAAGAATGTTTCTGTCAGATTTTTCATTTACAGCACCCGAATAATAAGAAATATTTTTTTATTACCATCCTCCGGAACCGCCTCCGCCCATTCCTCCGCCCGAAAAACCTCCTCCTCCGGAAAACCCGCCGAAGCCTCCTCCCCCGAATCCGCCGCCTGATGTCCAGTAGCCTCCTCTTCTGGTTCCCGAACCATGCAAAGAGCCAAAGGAGAGCGGGCCTCCGAACAGGCTGAGAAACAGGCCGCCAAGAATGCCAATCGGGATCAGTATCAGAAACATCAAAAGGCCCAGGTTAAAAATTATGGCCCCGAGGATCGGCAGGAGTATCCCCCCTGCAACGGCGCCAAGAGGGCGCTTGATCCTTCCCATCATATTTATGAGAAAAATTATGATCAGTATCGCAAAGAGGCCCGGGCTTGAAGAAGTCTGGCGCGGGGCACTGGCAGGTTTTGCATCCGCCTTGAATTCTCCCCTTACTGCCTGAATCATTGCCTGAACCCCGTCGGATACACCGGCATCAAAATTGCCTGTCCTGAAATGGGGGGCAATAATATCACGTATTATTCGTCCACTGATCAGATCGGTAATGGTGCCTTCCAGGCCATAACCCACTTCGATCCTGATCTTCCGGTCATTCTTTGAGATAAGGAGAATCGCCCCATTGTCTTTTTTCCCCTGCCCTATTTTCCACTTTTCCGCGACCCGCATGGAAAATTCTTCGAGACTGTCACCCTTCAGGGAAGAGATGGTGAGGACAACAATCTGTGTTGAATCAGTGCTCTCCAGTTCTTCAAGCACTTTTTCGAGATGCTGTTCAGTGGAAGATGACAGGATATTGCCATAATCATTTACTCTGCCCTTCAGATCAGGCGCGTCAAGACCCGATGCACAGGATGCCGATATCAGAAAAAAAAGGGCTGAAAGGCAAAGACTTCTGATTTTTAAGGCCATTTTTGTACTATTCCTTTTTTAAAATTTAACCTTGGGGACTTCCTTTGCCCCTTCCTCTGCCTTGAAATATTCCTTGCGCTCAAGGTGCAACAGGATGCTGTTTGTAAGGCTGTTGGGAAACCTGCGAATGGAGAAATTAAAGGTTTCAACTGCCTGGTTGTATCGCTGACGTGCCACATTGATCCGGTTTTCAGTGCCTTCAAGCTGGTTTTGAAGGTCAAGGAAATTCTGATTTGCCTTCAGGTCCGGGTACCTTTCCACCACCACCATCAGCCTTGATAGGGCTGAAGAAAGCCCTCCCTGGGCCTGTGTAAACTGTTCCATTGCCTGAGCATTGCTCAGGTCGCCGGTTGTCAGTTTAACAGAGGTGGCCTTTGACCTTGCCTCAATAACAGCCTCAAGGGTCTCCCTTTCATGAGAGGCATATCCCTTTACAACCTCGACAAGGTTGGGGATGAGATCCGCCCTGCGCTGGAGATTCGATTCAACATCACCCCAGGCCTTGAAGACCGCCTCCTCATTCGCCTGCATGGTATTGTAACCGCAGCCGGAAAGAACTAAAACCAGCAATAAAGCTAATAATCCTAAATAATTTCTGTTCATATGTACCTCCTGGTAAAAAGCTGATTTTTGTTTATAAAGATTTATTCTTTGGGCCGCTTGAATCCGCCCGGAATTTTCATAAACAAACCCCTGTTTTATACTGATTTTAGATCCTGTTTGTCAAATATTGATTCACTGTGATAGGCCGGCAGTCTGCAGAATTATTTGCGGTAACCGGATTAGTTGCAGACATAGAAAAAACCGGACCTGTTTTTCATGACAGGGACCGGTTGATTGCCACCGGCCGGTCGCGTTTGCGGTCTACTATGCAATAAAAACCAAAGGGTTCATCACCGTTGTTACGAATCTGATGAGGTTCAAAGGGCTTCACATACGCGATATCGTTGCTTTTGATCACAAGCTCAAGATCAGGCTTGATGAGAACTCCTCTTCCCCTAACTCCGATGATCACATGTTCATGCCGGTGTTTCTCAAAACTGGAGTAGCCGCCGGGCGCCACTTCAAAATACCGCAGATCAAATGCCGTGTCAGTATCTGATCCTCCGAAAAGCTCTATCCGGTCAACACCCAGGAAGTCCGGTGTTTCAGCAATTTTATATGCAACACGTTCACGATGACTCCAGTTAAACAGATCGCACCTGAGGAGGTCATTAGTGGATCTGTTTTCCTTTGTCGTCCCGAGTTCACAGGAGGACGTAAAATCGGTCCGTGGTTCCTTTAATATATCGTTGAAACGTGAGCGGATCGCATCAAGAAAATCAATGGTCGAACTAAAAAGATCCTCGGAACGGCCAAGCAGAGCCCCGCCAACCAGCAGCACGGCGTTTTCACCATAGACCTCCGCGACTTCACCGAAACGCTCAATACGCATTCCGCCTGCGGGCGCAGGAAATGACCCATGGACCGGGAGCGGTTCTGTAAGGGCCGAGGCAATACGTGAGCACTCCTCCCTTGAAAACCAGAATCGGCCGCCCCACGATGGGAAAACGGAAATATCTGCCCCGAAAAATCTGAACAACCTGCCAAGCAGCACATGAGGGGCTATTCCGTGCGTATTCATGGTAAACTGCGTTCCCGTGAAGGAGGGATGAGCCATTATCATAAGATTGTATTTTCTTGAAATATGCCGCATGATGTCAAAACCCAGAAGCTGTGGAGAAAGGAGGACACCTTTTATTCCATGCTGCACAGCCAGACGCGCCTGGTCATCAATTTCTCCGACCGGTCCGCACAGGTTCGGAAAGTAGAGCGTGCGCCTTCCTGTCTGAATATTAGCAGCGGTGACAGCTTCACTGACCCGTGCAATCCGCTCTTCAAAGGGATGAAAATGCTGGTCAACGATCCCGTGATCATCTTTGATGATATCGATTCCGGCCCTGGCGCACTCACCGGCTATGCGGGCAAGGTCTGAAGCGGCAAGACCGAGGGGCTTGAGCGCTGTAGCGAGAAGGGGCCGGCCGTAGACGCCGCATATTTCGCGAATCCCATCCATCCCCTCAAGCGGACCACCGAATGATTTCATCATAATCCAGGGCAGTTTGACATCTGTGATCCTGATGCCTCGTTTGAGTGAAATATTGCCGAAAAGCACGTTTAAGAAAAGCGGGATACTGAAGGCGGTAATGTCGGCGCGATACCTGATTATAATCCGGTAACTTGCATCATCTTCGGCCGTTACTGATTCGACAACACCTGCAATGCCGGATGTAAAATGGGTTTCGGGGATATGCTCATGGGGAATTTCCACAGTCTGTTCTTCCGCAATGTCACGGGCGAATTGTTCAGCGGTCACGCCGGCAGGGGGGGTGACAGAATAGCTTATGGTAAAGGTGGCAGGCGGTGTACCTGTAGTATCTGGCATAATCATAAGTTCTCTTAGAAATTGACGTTTTCCAGGCCATGATATGCGCCCGATTGCCGGAAAGTGTGCCGCAAGGCTTTCCGATCACTCCTGGTAAGGCCGCCCGTTTTCTGTGGCGTAGTATCTAAAATATCCTGTTATATATAAATCACAATAGCTGGTGATAATATTTTTGCGGCTGATCTTTGTCAAGTTTTCACTAGTGCACTGATTCACCATCAAAGTGTCATCTGTATTGCCCCTGGCGTGACAAAGGAGGCCGGGCAGTCGTTTTTTCCCCGGCAAAATCGTCGGGATTTCAAAGTATCAATTTAAGGCGATTTTGGACTTTTTGCGACATCGTCTATTTTAACCTCATGAAAAATGGTGTCTCTGGCATAGCATTTGCATAATTTCTGATCAGGAGGATTAATCAATTGGAAGCAGAGGAGCTGTTGAAATTAAATTTCAGTATGTTCAGGAAGATGAAGGAACTGGCAGAAGATCAGGAGATACTTTTAAACGAGGACCGGATGGATAAGTACCATAACCTGGCCAATAAACGGGAGAGGCTCAGGACCGATATAACAGCAAATAACAGGCGCTACTCTTCTCTGGTTAAGCATGATTCTTTTGGAAGATCAAAGAGCAAGGGCATAACCGATGAGATTGCCGAGGTGATCAGATCCATTCAGGAGATTGACAAAAGGATTGAGGGACTGATTCTGGATGGAAAGCAAAGACTCCTGACCGATATATCAAAGATGAGGAAAGGACGAAACGCCCTGAGGAATTACAGGGGAAAGGCTGGAAATATTCCCAGGTTTATTGAAAAAAAAGGGTAGCAGTATCTTTCCTTGTTTTTATGAACCAAAGCGAAAGCTGACAGGTTTATAGCATTTTATAATGCAGATGGATGCCGGATACTTGATACCGGATGAATTGGAATAGGCGCCTTTATTTGCAGACACACGAAGCTATTCTCGGGCAGCCTCCTCCACAGGCATTCCGTTTTCCCACTCTCCTGCTATTTTTGAGCCGTCCGGGGTTATTAATATTCCTCTGCCGTGCATTTTATTATTTTTCCACTGTCCCTCATATACGCTTCCGTCAGGATATATCAGTCTGCCCTGTCCGTTATATTCACCGTTTTTCCACTCACCCGCGTACTCTCTTCCGTCAGGAAATGTGTAAACTCCCTGACCATGATATCTGTCATTGAGCCAGTCACCTTCATAGCTTCTGTTATCAGGCCATGATATCCTGCCCCTTCCATCCCTTTTCCCCATTTGCCATTGACCTTCATAGATGCTGCCATCAGGAAAGGTAAGGTTTCCATCACCATGATATTCGCCGTTTTTCCATCCGCCGGAATATTTTCTTCCATCGGCGAAAGTATAGGTGCCCTGGCCGTTAAATTTGTCGTTGTTCCACTCTCCCTTGTAAACAACTCCTTCAGGCATTTTTAAAGTGCCCTTTCCATGCCATTTGCCCCTCTCCCAATGTCCTGTGTATACCCTTCCGTCCGCATACCGCATGTTGCCTTTTCCGGTTATTTCGTTATTTTTAAGGGTACCCTTGTACACGGAGCCGTCGCTTTGTTCCAATTTGCCCTGGCCGTGGAACATGTTGTTGCTGAATTCCCCATCATATATCCTTCCGTCCGGAAACTCTATGTGCCCTTTTCCCTCGCGTATATCCTCTTTCCATTCTCCGTCATATATCCTTCCGTCCGAAAAGAGCATCTTCCCTCTGCCGGTCTTTTTATTGTTAGAAAAATCTCCTGTATAGACCGAACCATCGGCCAGGGTAAGGGTCCCGTTGCCATCCATCTCTCCATTTTTAAAAGAACCTGTGTAAGCTGAACCGTCAGGATAAAGTATGCTGCCCTTGCCGGTTATCCTGTTCATCTCAAAATTGCCGGTATATTGGGAGCCGTCCTCAAAAACGAAACTGCCTCGACCATGGAACATATTATTTCTAAACTGACCAGTGTACTCCCTGCCATCGGGAAGCCTGAGTCTTCCTTCCCCGGATTTCATCCCTTTTTTCCATTGACCTGTGTAGACGCTTCCATCAGGGTATGTGGCCTTTCCCTGGCCGTCAAAATCATTCTTGTTGAAGTCCCCTTCATATCTCATGCCATCACTCAATACCAGGACCCCTTCACCATGCATCTTATCATCATCAAAACCGCCGTTGTATACTGTGCCATCCTTCAGAGTTAAAATTCCCCTGCCGTTTCTTTTACTGTTCCTGAAATCTCCTTCATAAGTGCTCCCGTCTTGATAGATCATGGTTCCATAACCATCAATAGAATCATTATTCCATTGCCCGGTGTATTCGCTTTCGTCGGGGAAAATATAGATACCTGTTCCATGTCTCAGATCATCTTCCCATAACCCCATGTATTTGCTCCCGTCAGGGTAAACCATGGTTCCCTCACCCTGCATTTGACCATCGGAAAAAGATCCTTCGTAGAAACGGCCATCAGGGTATGTAATCTCACCCTTTCCGTGATATTTGCCTTCTTTCCAGTCGCCATGGTAAGAGATCCCGTCAGGGATTAAGTGTATTCCAAATCCATCCCTGCAGTTGCCCTTAATGCAGTACCTGTCCCCGCAGGCGCTGATTGAAACACAAACCGAAAGAAAAAATACAGATATAAATTTTCTCATAAAAAATCCTTTTAGGGGAAATAAATCTAGAGCCTCCTTAAACCTTCCGCCAGTTCCTTTAGACTCTTCCTGTCCATGATTCGAATGAGCCTGCCTTCCAGTTCTATCAATCCCTGTCCGGACATCCTGGAGAGAATGCGCGACAGTGTCTCGGGGATGGTTCCGAGCAGACTCGCAAGCTGACCCTTGGTGATATTGAGCTCCAGTATCCCGGTGTCTTTTTTTTCTTTACTTGTATATAGGAGATAGGCTGCAAGACGTCCGGGCACTTCTTTAAGAGAGAGATCATCTATAAGGGAGGTGAACCTGCGAAGTCTGATGGACAGCACGGCCAGCATATTGAGGGCTATCGAGGGATTCCGTTCTATCAGTGAGATAATTGAATCTCTTGGAAAGAAGAGCGCTTTGCTCTTTTCCATTGCCTCCGCATTGGCAGGGAATACCTGCCCTGTAAAGACCGGCACTTCACCAAACATCTCTCCGGCGCCGAATATATGGAGTATTTGCTCTTTGCCTTCGGAAGACAATTTAAATATCTTTACGCGCCCCGTAACTACAACATAGAAACCCGAACCTTTTTCACCCTCGGAAAAGATATGACCTCCCTTCTCAAAGGCGATTTCATTTGTGATCATCGAAAGCGCATTAAGCTGCTCCTCAGAAAGCTCCTCAAAGAGCGGTATGGATGATATGCGATCAGTTAAGCCCTTCATCCGTTCACCAGCCTTACAACCGCGTTATCAGGATAATAATCGATAATATTCAGACACCCGTAGTCCTGCTGTATATTGAAGAGACGCGAGATATCCATTCCAAGAGCATCACAGAGGATAAGCCTGTTTACTCCTCCATGGGCTACTAAAAGGATAGTCTCCCCGGAGTGTTCAGCAAGTATTTCGGAAAGACATGAAAGCACCCTTTTTTGGGCATCCCGCATGGACTCACCTTCGCCGGGCGGCCGAAAATTGACAATGTTACTCATACGTTTTTGAAATTCTCCCGGATAGGCCTCATCAATTTCAGAAAGAGACATACCCTCCCAGTCGCCGAAATATATCTCCCTCAGTTCACGCCTTTTATGGCAGGATTTATTGTGGTGTCTGCCGATAATCTGTGCGCCCCTTTCGGTCCGTGTGAGATCGCTCGAGTAAATTGCATCAATATCAGCAAGGCGAAGTCTCTCTGCAAGCGACTCCATCTGAAGCCTTCCGGTTTCGGTAATATCCACGTTCGTGTGGCCGTTTGCCCTGGGTTCATCGAACCCGGCTGTCTGGCCGTGTCTTACAAGATATAATCTGCTGTATTTATCCATAACCAAGCATATTATGGTTTAATATGTTTCATGTCAATGAATTTACTCTTTATATATCACCCGGAATATTGTATAAGGGCGCCGGACTGATTATAATGGCGGAAATTAAACCGCTTCGTAAGGGACGGAAAGAGAAAAAATGGTTAACGATATTACATGCCCCAACTGTAATTTCTCCGGAAAGGCGCCGAAAGAAAAGATACCTCAGGGTGTGAGATGGACCACATGTCCGCGCTGTAAAAAGCCCTTTGAGATTGGTTGCTCCGGTGAGGAATCAACCGTCTGTGACTCAGGAAACAGAGGCCGGCCAATTTTGGGTTCAGAAGATATTCCATCTCCATGGGAGCGAAGGATGGATATCGGCCTATGCAAGGGGATTCTAAACACGTTGAGTTATGCCCTGTTTTCTCCCGCTGCCTTCTACCGGAGTATGAGGAAAATTGACGGCATTGGCGAACCCCTGGCCTTTGGAATGCTTATGGGCTCTGCGGGAGCGATGATGGGATTGTTCTGGAAATTCCTTTTCATATTAAGAGGCGCTTCCTCTTTGAGCGGTTTCATTCCCGCTGAAGTTCCCTTAAATATCGTTTTTTTTATCATGGTCATATTGTCGCCTTTTTTTATCGTGGCCAAGATGTTTATAACCGGAGGTCTGATTCACCTTTTTCTGATGATCTTCGGGAGCAATAAAAGAGGATTCCAGGGTACCTTCAGAGTGATCGCCTTTTCTCAATCTGCCGGTATCTTCAGTCTGATCCCGGGAATAGGGGACGTTACAGGTTTTGTATGGAACATAATTGTGGTAATAACAGGTCTCAGGAATATTCACGACAGTGCCTGGTTTAAGGTGATCATGGCCGTAATTTTTCATTATATTCTCAAGTTGTTTATTATTATTCCTTTTTATATATCCATAGCGTGGTTATTGGGTTTGCTCAGGACGGCCTTTTAGCCGCCATATTCAAATAAAAAGAAAGGCCCGGATTTTTTGGAAAACATCATTAACTACAAGGCTGAACTGAATCCGGCTCAGCTTGAAGCTGTAATGTCCCTTAAAGGTCCTGTGCTGGTGATAGCAGGGGCGGGCAGCGGAAAGACCCGCACGCTGGTATACAGGGTCGCCAGACTTATAGAAACAGGGGTATCGCCTGAAAACATACTTCTTCTTACCTTCACGCGAAAGGCTGCCGGTGAAATGCTTGAAAGGGCTGCCATGCTCACGGATGAAAGATGCAGACATGTGGCAGGAGGGACATTCCATTCACTGGCCCATCGCATTCTCAGGGAAAACTCACGCCTTATAGGATATGAAAACTCATTTACCATCCTTGACAGGCAGGATATGGAGGAAGTGATCAAGGCCATGGTCAGCGAGATAAACACGGAAGAGGGGGTCGTAAGATTTCCCAAGAAGGGCACGCTGGCATCCATAATTAGTAAATCAGCCAATCTTGAAAAACCTGTTGAAGACCTCGTGACCAGTGAATACAGCCAGTTTCTGGAACATACTCCGCAGATTATCAGAATTCAGAAACTGTATCGCAGTTATAAAAAAAAGAACCAGATGATGGATTATGATGATCTTCTTATCCTTTTCCGGCAGATGCTTGCCGACAACAGGGAAATGAGGGAAATCCTTGGAAGCCGATACCGTTATATCATGGTTGATGAATACCAGGACACAAACGGGATACAGGCTGACATAGTAACGTGGCTTTCGGAGGATCACCGGAATATTATGGTCGTGGGCGATGATTCACAGTCCATATATTCCTTTCGCGGAGCCAACTATAGAAACATGTTTGAATTTCCCGAACTGTTTCCTGATGTAAAGATCATCAAACTGGAGCAGAACTACCGTTCCACCCAGCCCATACTTTCACTTACCAACGCCATTATGGACCGCGCATCGGAAAAATTCACGAAATGCCTCTTTACCGGTCGCAAGGGAGGGAGCAAACCGCGTGTCATCGATGTTGGATCAGACCCCGAACAGGCGATGTTTGTCGCAGGCTCCATAAAAAATTATCTGAGTCGGGGGATTGCCCTCAGCGATATGGCGGTACTCTTCAGGGCAGCACATCATTCCTTTGAACTGGAGATGGAACTGACGCGCCAGGATATTCCATTTGTCAAATACGGAGGGTTCAAGTTTCTCGAATCGTCCCATATAAAGGATCTGCTGTCGCACCTGAGAATAGCAGTTAACAGGAATGACACTATAAGCTGGGGAAGGATTCTAAGGCTGATTAAAAACATTGGCCAGAAAAAGAGCCAGTCCATAATCGACTGGATGAGAAAAGAACAACCTCTTCCAGGGGACATAGAGAAATGGCCCGGGGCCGGAAAAAATGACGAAGGTCTTAAAAAACTGGCGAAGCTTTTAAAAAAAATTACTGACAAAGATATCAGGCCTGCATCGGCGGTTGAGGTGGTGATGGAATATTATGACCCCATCCTCAAGGAGAACTTTGATAACTTTCCAAAAAGACAAAAAGATCTGGAACAGCTTGTCCCCATGGCAGGCAGGTACAGATCGCTTAGGGCCTTTCTGGATGAACTGGTTCTTGAGCCGCCTTCAAGCAGCGCGGATCTGGGGCATATTCCTGGAACCGACTTTCTGACATTATCGACTGTCCATTCCGCAAAGGGGCTGGAGTGGTCTGTTGTCTTTATAATATGGGCAATGGACGGCTATTTCCCATCTGTAAAAGCACATGTTGATGAATTTTCCATTGAGGAAGAACGGCGCCTGATGTATGTGGCGGCCACAAGGGCCAAGGACGAACTTATAATGTGCTACCCCGGGAAGGAAACCCTGCCTGTATGGCAGATGGCAGATATGGCCTGTGTGAGAGCCGGACTATCTTCATTTATTCAGGGTCTTTCCCCGGAAGTTTATGAACACTCTTCACCCAGTATCGGTGCAAATCTGAATAAACCCCGGTGGTCATTTCAGGATGAGCGTTTTTTGAAAAGAAAGAAAACAATGACAGTTTCACCGGGCTCTTCATCACCGGCTTCAGGGGATTCATCAGCGCTGCGTCCGGGGGACAGGGTAAAACATCCCGCATTCGGCAGGGGTGTGATCTCAAAGTTTGTTGACAATACAAAGGTGGAGGTGCTGTTTCGGGACGCGGGCCGCAAGCTACTTCATCTAAATCATACAATTCTTGAAAAGGTTTAATATATGACATACATACAGGCATTGAAATATCTTTACGCTCTTCAGAAATACGGTGTTAAATTCGGGCTTTCCAAGACATCCAATATTATGAAAAAGCTTGGAAACCCCCAAAAAGGACAGGCATACATACATATCGCCGGTACAAACGGCAAGGGATCTGTGGCCGCGATGCTGGAATCCATTCTTATGGCATCCGGACTCAAGGTCGGATTCTATTCATCGCCCCATCTGGTAAGATTCACGGAACGATTCAGGATCAACCGGAAAGAAATCAGCAGAAAAAAAACAGCCGACCTGGTCGAGGAGCTGAAATCTGTTATCAATCAGGATCACCCTCCAACATATTTTGAGGTAACTACCGCTATGGCCCTTGCCTATTTCGCAAGGGAGAAAACCGACATTGCCATCATGGAAGTAGGAATGGGCGGACGGCTGGACGCCACAAATATAATCAGGCCGCTTGTCTCCGCCATCACCAATATCTCTCTTGAACACCAGTTTTTTCTTGGAAAAAGGCTTGCTGATATAGCCGGAGAAAAGGCCGGCATCATAAAGAAAGGTGTGGACATGGTAACGGCTGCGACCCAAAGGCCGGTTATCAGTGTTATAGAAAAGACCTGTGCTGATAGAGGTGCCCCCTTCTGGCGTATCGGCAGGGATATGAAATACAGGACAACAGGATCGGGCCTGGATTACTATGGCATCGATAATGTCTATAGAAATCTGGAAACAGGTCTTAAGGGCGAATATCAAAAAAGGAACACGGCGCTTGCCCTGTCTGTTGTTGAACTGCTTAAAAGAAAGGGGTTCAGGATTTCTTCAAAGGATGTTAGAACGGGATTAAAAGAATCTCAATGGCCGGGAAGGCTGCATATAATATCCGAAAGACCCTATGTCATACTGGATGGCGCGCACAACCCCGGTGCAATAAGAGAGCTCATCAACGCGGTAAAAAAAGGCTTTTCCTACAGGCGTCTGATAATGGTTCTGGGGATAATGAAGGATAAGGATGTCAACAGAATAATTGAGGGACTTGGCACTATCGCGGATTATATGATCTGCACCAGACCTGTTTATTACAGGTCTGCTGAGGCAGACGATTTGTTAAAAGTTGTAAGGTCCCATGGGAAAAGGGGTGAGGCAATATCTTCCATATCAAAGGCCATTGAAAAGGCCAGAAGTATGGCCCGGCCTCAGGATATGATACTTATCACCGGATCACTCTTCACGGTCGGAGAGGCTCTCACAGCCCTTGATCCGGTAAAATATAAGGCTGATGGGATATAAGACAGTTCGGAGGCGCACTATTTTAATTAAATTAAAAAAGAAAAATTATACCTTAATAGTCATATTGATTATACTTGATCTTTTGTGCGGAAATCAGGTCTTTGCGCAGGATATCATCAGGGATATTCTTTCACCTGATGATGATTCATCCTGGACGATTGACGCAAAGGAACTTAAATACAATATCAAGAAAATGGTGATTTCAGGCAAAGAAGATGTCGTCATTTCAAATGGTGTTTTGACTCTCTCATGCGATGAAGCCGTCTATGATACCGGAAATAATACGGCGAAGGTTTCAGGGGGATTCCTCTTTGAATTAGAGGATGGTATCCTTTCAGGAGAAAACGCGGTATTCAATCTTACGGGGCAGACCGGAAAGATAAATGAAGGCAGACTGTTTATCCGGGACGGCAATTATCACATCGCCGGTGATTCAATCGAAAAAACCGGCGACAGCACTTACATGGCCGAAGATTTCAGCCTCACAACATGTGACGGAGAGTGTCCCGTATGGAGTATAACCGGCAGGGAGATTCATATTCCTCTGGAAGGCTACGCCACAGTCAGGGGCGCGGCCTTCAGAATACGCGATATACCGGTTTTATATGTGCCCTATATCATTTTTCCCGCGAGGACCAAAAGAGCGACGGGCCTGCTCATTCCTTCAGCAGGATATTCCGGACGAAACGGACTTGAAATGGAATTTCCTTTTTTCTGGGCCATATCAGACCGCGCGGACGCCACATTCTATGAAAGATACATCAGCAAAAGGGGGCTGATGCAGGGTCTTGAATTCAGGTATGCGTCTGAGGCTGATTCAAAAGGAACATACAACTTTGATATACTCAAGGACAGGATAGATAAAAAGGATATGAATGACCCCGACCAGGTGGAATTAAGTCCTTTTTCCAGGACAAACAGCGGACGTTACTGGTTGAGGGGCAGAACAGAACAGCAACTGCCGTGGGGTATCAGGGCGCGCATAGACGCGGATGTTGTAAGCGATCAGGACTATCTCAGAGAATTCGAGAGGAGGCTTTATGGATTTGAGGCAAGACCTGACCTTGCAGAGGAATACGGCAGGCCCCTGGAGGAAGTAACTTCTCCCACCAGAAGATCCGCGATGAGATTCAGCAGGGATTCGCAGGATTACAGCCTTCAGGCAATGGCTTCCTATTATCAGAGACCGGAAGGGTTTTCTAATGACACCGCCCCGCAGCCATTGATGGGCATGAGTTTTTCATTGCTGCCGAGGAGTTTTAAAGGAGTTAAGATACCCATGACCTTTTCCATAGACACGGATTATGATTATATATGGCGTGATTTCGGACAGAGGGGTCATAACTTCAGTATTTCACCCTGGCTTACCTTTCCGACGAGAATAGGGTCATATTCGGAGTTTGAAACATCTCTCAGGTATACACGGGACATGCAATGGCTCAGCGGTAACAGCCCTGTTACAGATTACCAGTCAAAGGATGCCCTGGAATTTAAGACCGGATTGTCAACAATTCTGGAACGCATCTATGACACGGACTGGAAAGAGGCGAAGAGAATCAAGCATAAGATCAGACCTTCGCTTATTTATGAATACAGGACCCACAAGGATGAAAACAGGTATCAGCCGTGGTTTGTTCCTTTTGACCAGGAGGGAAAGATCAACATGCTGTCTTTTTCTCTGGAAAACTTTCTTGACGCTAAAATAGTGGATGAAAAGGGAAATGTCTCCTACTCGCAATGGGGAACCCTAAGGATCGAACAGGGATACAATATCGATGAAGCGACAAGAGACGACATCCCCGGAATAAAAAAGAAACCCTTTGAACCCCTGACAGCAGGATTGACGTTTTCGCCCTACGAGCGTCTCGACTTTGATGCAAAGGTCGAGTGGGATCACTACACTGATGATTTTTCATCGGCTGACCTGTCCCTTAGATTTGATGTGGATCGCTCAGATTTGAGGAAAGACGAGTACAGGATTGATTATGTTTATGAAGATTCAGGAAATAAGGGGCTGGGTTATTATATCGATATAAACCTTGTGGAGGGTTTTTCAATAGGAAGCGCGCTGAACAGGGATATTGAGACAGACCATGATATTGAAAAAAGCTTCTGGATAAAGTACACTTCTCAATGCTGGGGTGCACGCATGGGCATTGATAAGAGTGACGGAGAATCGCGGATCATGCTGAGTTTTCAGATACTCGGTTTCGGGGATTAAAAAAAGAGGAGAGTATGTATTCAGTCGTAATGGCGGGCGGGTCAGGAACAAGGTTCTGGCCATACAGCAGGAAGGGCAGACCCAAGCAATTTATTAACATCACAGGGAATAACCCCATGATGAAGGAGACCTGTGATAGATTGAGGCCTGTTTCCAGGGAAGAGGAGATAATAATCGTTCTGGGAGACGACCATCTGAGTGAGGCGGAAAAACTGTTTAAGGGCAGTGATATACATATACTTGCCGAACCTGTAGGAAGAAACACCGCTCCCTGCATCGGTCTTGGGGCAATGTACGCGAGATATTCGGGATGCAGGGGCCCCATAGCGTTTCTGCCCGCGGATCATTTTATCGGCGATGTTCCATCTTTTCTAAAGGCGCTTCTAACAGCCGCAAAGGCAGCGGAGTCAGGAGGCATTGTAACACTCGGCATTGTACCTTCCCGCCCTGAGACCGGCTATGGATATATACGAAGATCAAATGCCGGGACAGCGAATTCTGAAAATCCGGTTTATCAGGTGTCTGCCTTTGTAGAAAAGCCGGATCTTCAAACGGCAGTGAGATACCTCGATGAAGGCGATTATTACTGGAACGCCGGCATATTTGTTGCCACTGAAAAGACAATACTTTCGGAAATAGAGGAACATCTTCCCATTCTTTATGAAGGGCTGCTGGAACTGGAAGAGAGTTTGGGCAGGGAGAATTTTGAAATCAGCCTTAAAAAAGTTTATGAAAAAATCGATTCAGTGTCCTTTGATTACGGGATAATGGAAAAGACACAGGCGGATATATATGTGGTGCCGTGTGAATGCGGCTGGAGCGATGTTGGATCATGGGCATCCCTTTTTGAACTGATGTCGGACAAATGCGATGACAGGGGCAATCTCTTTGAAGGTGAAACCATACTTGTGGACTGTGAGAACAGTTACATATCCAATAAGAGTGAAAGGCTTGTGGCCTGTCTTGGCCTTAAGGACTGCGTGGTTGTTGACACGAATGACGCACTGCTTGTCGCGGATATACACCGGTCACAGGATATTCGCAGAATCGTAGAGCAGCTTAAAAACAAAAAAAGGGAGGATCTGCTTTGAATCCAAATATATTCAGGGAATATGACATCAGGGGAAAATACCCTGAAGATCTCAACAAAGAAACAGCCTTTGAACTGGGGATGGCCTTTGGCAGCTATTATCGCTCAAAAGGGGCTGAGAGGGTGTCTGTAGGGCATGACTGCAGGCTGAGCTGGCCTGATCTCAAGGAGGGTGTTATAGGGGGTCTTTTGAAGTCGGGCATCGATGTATATGATATCGGCATGTCGCCAACGCCGCTGCTCTATTTCTCCATATTTGAACTTAACCTTGACGGAGGCATTCAGATTACCGGAAGCCACAATCCCCCTGAATACAACGGTTTTAAGGTATGTTTAGGCAAATCGACCATATACGGCGAGGAGATTCAAAAAATCCGCAAAATACTTGAAGCGTGCGATTTTCAAAAGGGACATGGATGCCTGAAAGAAGCCGACGTTTTTTCTCCCTATTTAAAATATCTTTTACAGAATCTCAGGCCGGGCAATATCAAAAGAAAGGTGGCAGTGGACGCGGGCAACGGCGTGGGCGGCCTGGTGGGGCCCGATGTGTACAGGGCCATGGGAGTGGATGTGGTAACACTGTTTTGTGAACCGGACGGCAATTTTCCCAATCATCATCCTGATCCTACAATACCTGAATATCTTGTCCATCTAAATAAGGCGGTCGCGGAAAGTTCCGCGGATCTCGGTATTGCCTTTGATGGCGACGCGGACAGGATAGGGGTTGTTGACCGCGAGGGAAATATCATATGGGGTGATCAGTTGATGATTATCTTTTCGAGGGAAATATTGAAAAGACATCCCGGAGCCACGATTATAGGCGAGGTTAAATGTTCCCAGACACTCTATGACGATATAGAAAAACACGGGGGCGCGCCCATAATGTGGAAGGCGGGCCACTCCCTTATAAAGGGCAAGATGAAAGAGACAGGCGCCCTCTTTGCCGGTGAAATGAGCGGTCATCTGTTTTTCAAAGACCGCTATTTTGGTTTTGATGATGCCATTTACGCTGGTGCGAGGCTCCTGGAGATCCTTACATCACAGGAGAAAAGCGTTTCAGAATTGCTTGAAGGGGTGCCCCGAATGGTAAATACCCCTGAGATACGCATGGACTGCCCTGATGACAAAAAATTTCAGGTGGTAAAAAGCCTGGTGGAGGAATTCAAGAAGGAGTACAAGGTAATCGATATTGATGGCGCCAGGGTCCTGTTTGACGGAGGCTGGGGACTGGTAAGATCATCAAACACTCAGCCTGTCCTCGTGCTTCGCTTTGAGGCGGTCAATGAAAAGAGACTTGAGGAGATCAGGACGATATTTATGGATAAACTTAATGAGGTAGTTTAAGAGATTAAGAGGAAAAATTATGACACAGGAAATAAGAGTTCGTTTCGCGCCCAGCCCCACGGGGTATCTTCATATCGGAGGAGCGCGGACAGCAATATACAACTGGTTATACGCCAGAAAGAACAAAGGGAAATTTATTCTTAGAATAGAGGATACTGACGCTGAAAGGTCCACTCAGGATTCATTTCAGGGGATACTTGATGGCCTTAAGTGGCTGGGTGTCGAATGGGATGAAGGTCCCTATTTTCAAACACATTATATTGACGAGCACATTGCGGCGGCGACAAGGCTGCTTGAATCGGGAGCAGCCTACAAATGTTTTTGTACAAAGGAAAGTCTCGAACAGAAAAGAGAAGAGGCCGCAAAAAACAAATCGGACATGATGTACGACGGAACATGTCGCAATCTGTCTGTTGAGGAAACAGCGGCCAGAGAAGAAAAAGGTCTTCCCTACACCATTCGGCTGAAGGTGCCGGGAAATGGAGGATCGGTAAGATTCAGGGATGAAGTCTATGGTCATATAGAAAAGAGATATGAGGACATAGAAGATTTTGTGATAGTCCGGTCAAACGGCCAGCCCCTGTATGTACTCTCAAACGCCGTGGATGACATACGCGACAGAATCACTCATGTCATACGCGGACAGGACGGTCTTGCGAACACACCTAAACAGATACTCATATATGAAGCGCTTGGCGCGCCCATCCCTGCGTTCGCCCATATGTCCCTTACCCTTGACAATAAAAAGGCCAAGATCTCCAAAAGGAAACATGGTGAGCAGGTTGCTGTCCACTTTTACAGGGAGCACGGTTTTCTTCCCTGGGCCTTTCTAAATTTTCTTGTGCTTCTCGGGTGGTCAACCCCCGATTCAAAGCAGATATTTACCAGGGAAGAACTTCTTGATGCCTTTTCTCTCAAGGGCATAAACAAGTCCAATTCTATATTTGATCTCAGAGCGGATGATCCCAAATTCTTTACCGATCCCAAGGCAATCAGCATCAACGCCCATTATATCAGAAACATGCCCGTGGATGAACTTGCCCCTTATGTGAAGATGGAGATGGAGAAGGCTGGCATATGGAACCCCGATTATGAAGGAGCCCTTAAGGAATGGTTCTGCAGGGCAATCGATCTTTTAAGGGAGCGGTATAACTACACAACGGACTTTGTGACACTTGGCAGGGCCTTTTTTTCCAATGATTTTGAATTTGAGGAAAAGGCAGTGGAAAAGAACATTCTTAAACATGACATTCTTAAGAGGCTTCTGCCTGAACTGGCTGAACGTATCTCCACCATGAAAGACTATGATGAAAAAGGTCTTGAAGACCTGATTCGACTAATGATTGAGGAGGAAGGCATAAAGGCCGGAATCCTGATAAACGGGCTAAGGACAGCGGTTACAGGTCAGGCGGTTGGACCTGGTATATTTGAGTTACTGGCTGTTCTCGGCAAAGACAGGGTTATAACCCGGCTGAAAAAGGCGGGGGAGTTGTATAAATAACCAGGTGGTGGGAAATGAAACTGAAGGATTAGATCGCCATTATTGACAGCTAAATTGGACCTAAATAGATGTCAGGATATTGTGTACAAAAAGGTAAGACGCCACAGTATCTTTCAGAACCGGGTTTTTTCGTGTCAGCAAAAAAAATACAAAAGAGAAGTAACAAAAGAGATAAAAGGCTTAAAGAACGCCGCCAAAAACTGGAAAGCGCCACCAGAAAGGATAAGGCGGATTTTCTGTTTTATGAAGCAATCTTGTATTGGGAAAAGGGCAATCTTGAAAAGGCCTTAATTTTTATTGAAAAGGCGCTGCGACTTGATTCATCCAATGAGGAATATCTAAGATCATGTGCCAGGCTCGGGCAAGAGATGCAAAGGCCTGATGTGGAATTGAAAGCACTTCTTCGCCTGCAGGAACTGGATCTGATGCCTATTGAACTGATGCCCGTCCTGTGCCAGCGACTGAGAATAAAAAAGAGGTACGAACAGGCCCTTGAATTAATTAAAGAAACCCTGCCACTTATCCCGAAAATGAAAGGCGGGAATAAAAGAAACATCAAGTCATCTCTTATTCAGGAGCAAAACTACTGTCAGTATCAAGTAGATGCTGCAAATGCTATCAGAGAAAAAGATAGAATAAAACTCACACCCGCCCCGGCCAAACAAGATACAGAACAGAAAACGGCTACTGAAAAAAACCTTCCTCCAGTAAAGCCATCTATAACGGAAACCAGACTGCCGGAAATAGGCATATCAGTGGAGGTGGATACACTGGCATTTAAAAAGGTCTTCATGGATAGTGTTTTTTCACCGCCTGAGCGATATGAACTGGCCATAGAAGCCCAGAATATCCGATTCAGAGAGACCTTTGAAAACCTTATTTCCATCCATTCTCTGAGAGAAGTGCGATCATTATGGTACCAGGAGGAGACAGCCAAAAAGATTCTTAAGGGCTTCAGGGGAAGGGCGCTGCTAGCCGATGAAGTGGGTCTGGGTAAAACAATAGAAGCGCTTATAGCCCTTAAGGAATATATCCAGCGAGGCATGGTAAAGAGCGCCCTGATCCTGACACCAACTCCGCTTGTGAGTCAATGGCAGGAAGAGTTGCGCACCAAATTCGACCTTGATTTTTTATCAACCAATGATCCTGCTTACCGGACAGATGAGGCATCCTTCTGGAAAAGGCATTTTATTCTTTCCTCCATCAATATAGCCAAGTCAAAAAAGAATTACCCCTTTGTTGTTGAAAGGGAATACGATATGGTGATCGTGGATGAGGCACATCACCTTAAAAACCGTAATACCCTTAACTGGAAACTAGTCAATAACCTTAAAAAGAAATTTCTGCTTCTGTTAACCGCCACACCAGTGGAAAACAACCTGATGGAATTATACAACCTGGTCACTCTTCTCAAACCAGGCCAGTTAAAAACAGCTTCTGATTTCCGCAACGAATTTATGACGAGGGGCGACCCAACTGACCCGAGAAACCGGAACAGACTCAGAGAACTGCTCGGCCAGGTCATGATACGAAATACACGGGCACTGGCCAGGTTGGATATTCCTCCACGGTTTGCCCGTACTATAAGGGTGACTCCATCTCAAATGGAACTTGACCTGTATGAAAGGATATCGGTAATGGTAAAGGATATTGCTGCGACCTTCGGAGGAGGTCAAAAACTCCTTCTTAAAAACCTTCTGGAAGAAGCCGGATCTTCACCGCGTGCAGTGAGTCTTACCCTCGAAAAAATACTGGATAAACAGGAAATGCTCCTCGCTCATGAAAAGGAGATGAGGGCTATTCTTAACCTTTGCCGGACCCTTGATGAAAGCAGTAAAAACATGCAGCTTCTTCAGCTTATTAAAGAGTCGCAGGGCAAGAAGATTGTTTTTGTCAAGTACCTGGGCACGCTCCATTATGTATCTGAATTCCTTGCATGGCACGGGATTTCGCATGCCCTTTTTCACGGCGGACTGGACAACCGTATGAAAGAAGAGGAAATAGCCCGTTTCAAAGACGAAAAAGAGGTGCTTTTAACTACTGAAATAGGTGGAGAGGGGAGAAATCTCCAATTCTGCAGCAGGATGGTCAATTATGATCTTCCCTGGAACCCCATGAAAATAGAGCAGAGGATCGGGAGGTTGCACCGGATCGGGCAGAAAAATGAGGTGATCATCGATAACCTGTGCTCCGCGGGGAGCATTGAGGATTATATGCTTACGCTTTTAGACAAAAAAATCAATATGTTCGAGATGGTAATAGGAGAAATAGATATGATACTTGGGCGGATCGAGGGAGATCTTGATTTTTCTGACACGATCTATGAAATCTGGCTTGGTTCAGGCTCTGAAAAAGACAGGGAAGAGGCATTTAACAGGCTTGGAACCAGACTCAAAAGGGCCAAAACCAGTTATGAAAAAACAAAGTCCCTGGATGAAAAACTATTTAGGGAAGACTATGAACTCTGATCTCGATAAAGAACTGATATCCTTTGCCTCCCGTTTTCTTGAAAGCGGTGGCGCTGCACTGGAGGTTAAGAGTAATGGTCTGGATGCCATCCTGCCTGAAAAATTATCCGGCATTCTGGAAATTCCTGAATATATACGTATCAGGGGTAATTCTGATGATGAATCAGGCGATTATTATTCTATCCATTATGGGGCGCCTTTGCTGGATAAAATGATCCAGGCAGCCTGTGCAGAAATCCCTCTGCTTTCCTGTGAGTTAAGGTTTGACTATATAAAAAGCGATGGATTTGAACGATTAATCAAGGAACGATTCCATTTTTCCGGCATTTCAGGCCGGGTACAGTCTTCTGCAAATGTAAAAACCGATTATCTTGTGTTTTGGTGCCGCTACACTGCCCGGAGTGATGATCATAAGGAGGGTATGATACACCTTGCCTTCAATATTGAAACCGGCGCTTTTATTCCTCACATGACCGACATGCTGCCTTCTGCAGAAAAAAAATACGGAATAGAAAGAAAAACGACCTGGGACGAAAAACGTCTTAATCATATTATTAAACAGGTCAGGGACAGGGCCGAAGAGATCATTATGGAAGAGACCCTCCCCTTCAGGGAAAGCATATCAAGGCGTTTCAGGAGAGATACAACAAACCTTGAAGAATATTATATGGCATTGGAAAAGGAGATGAGGTCAAATCTCTCAAAACAGGGGCTTTCAGATGATCTTTTAAGAGACCGCAAAGAAAAAATAGACCTGATTCCTCATGAATTAAAAAGAAAAATGGATGATCTGTTAACAAAATATAACATCAGGATCAGGATTGATCCATGCGCGATTCTCTATATCAGAACCCCGGCGGTCAAGATACTATACAGTATAACCGTTCATGCAAAAAAATCTATTCTTTCTTTTATATATAATCCTGTTACGAAGGCCATTGATCCTCTTGTATGTCAGGGTTGCGGGACGAGTATCTTCGATGTTTATCGATGTAATAACCTTCATATCCTTTGCCATAAATGCAGGGAAACATGCCCGATATGCAGATGATAAGACTTCCCTACAATGCTTTACTGTAGTTTTTCAGCATGGTCTGGCCGCGATTTGATCAGGAGACTTGATTCTCAGAAGGTAGCACAATAATCCGGTATCCAAAAAGTAGAGCTTGGGTGATATAATGATTTGTTTGTTGAAATTGCGATAGTGCACCGTAGACCTTATACCCTAAACCGCGTTTTTACCCCACACACCCCAGACTCGGGTCCTGGACTACTATGGTCCTGCGTCTTCTCTTCTTTTTCACCTGGCACATGAGGGTCTTGTATGTGGGAAACCCTGATATGGGATCATACTGCTCGTGGTCGGTCAGTACATTTACATTGGCCCTTCTCCATTCTTCCGTGCCCTGAGGGCCTCCGCCTCCCACAGGCGCATATACATATCCCTCCATAATATCCTCTGTGACATATGCGCTCATCTCCACAAATCCCCGGGCGGTCTTTACAACTACAGGGTCGCCGGTCTCTATATCCCTTTCCAGGGCATCCTTTGGGTTCATCTGCACCATGGGCCGGGGATATCTTTCAATAAAGTCAGGTATGGCCCTGAGACAGGATTTCATGTCCGGCTTAAAAGGGCCAGTGCCAAACAGAAGGGGAAACCGGTTTAACATCTCCGGCCGGCTTAAGGGTGTTTCATAGGATTCCTCATATTTTGGAAGTCCCTCATACCCCATTTTTTCCAATATAGTGGATTTGATCTCAAACTTGCCCGAAGGGGTCTCAAAACCGGGTTTGCCATCCCTTCTGAGCAGCCCTGTCTCCCATTTTCGGTATGCCATGGGTTCGGCATTTTTTCTTACAGTGTGCAAAGGCGCCTGCTCCAGATCCTCCCTGGTGATGCCGGTCCCTTTAAGCACAGAATCCAGAAGATCTGTTTCCGTGGCCGGAAAGCTATCTCCATACCCCAACCTGTGAGCAAGCTCTGTAAGAATAACAAAACCGGGTCTGCTCTCCCCCACCGGTTCGATCATCTTTTCCCTCAGACGAATGGCATTGCCGTAAAAGCAGTAAGAAGACTGCTCAAAGGCGGTAGTTGCAGGCAGGACAATATCCGCCCAGGCCGCGTCCCTGGTATATTGCAGGTCTATTGAGACCATGAAGTCAAGGGCGCCGAAGGCCTTCTGCCATAGAATCGGATCGGGCAGTGATGTGAGTATGGAGGCGCCCATGATAATGAGTCCCTGTATCTTATAGGGATCGGAATGGAGCATTGCACGAGGCAGCAGGTTCGCGTGCGGCTCTCCGCCGCAGAAATGGGCATACAGAGGGAAATGTCCCTTGCCAATGGACTTGTCATATCCGGGGGTTGATATCTGGCGATCCCTGTTTAATTGAATCTGATTATCACGCGGTGCAAAGCAGCGGCCTCCTTCCACATCCAGTTGTCCTGCAAGGGCCCAGAGAACCTGCACTGCGCGAATATTCTGAACGCCTGACCTGGTGTACTCCAGTCCTGTGTACATCACATAACTTGCGCCCTCGGCGTTTGCGATTTCATCAGCCAGGTTTTCAATTACCTCTTCGGAAATGCCTGTGATTTCGAATACCCTTTTTGGCGTAAACTCCTTTACATATTCCGCGAACTCATCATAACCCAGGGTCCATTCCTGCACAAAGGGCTGGTCGACCAGATCGTCCCGAATAAGAATATGTGAAAGCCCCAGGGCCAGGGCCCCGTCTGTACCAGGTCTTATGGGCACCCAGAGACTTTCGGGAAGTTTTGCCAGGGCGGTCTTTCTTGGGTCAATGACGATGATTCGTGCGCCTTCATTCGCGGCCCGGACAAGCCGCTGGAACATCTCAGGCGGTGTGGAGGTAGAGGGATCTGTCCCCCAGACAACGATCAAGTCTGAGTTATCTACATCGGAGAACATGTCTATATGCAGACAGCCCATGGTAAGCTGAGGCGCAAGAACCCCCAGGGATGTATAGCATGGCGCTCCCACACCGAATGTATTGGGTGAACCAAAGGGAAAGAGTATGCTGGATGCAAGATATATCTGTGATCCGCCAAGCTGAAAGGCGTCCTTGAATGCCCGCTCATATGTGCCGGTTCCGGCATAGAAAGCCAGAGATTCAGGACCATGGGCAGCCTTTAATTCCTGCATTCTCCGAACAATAATATCAAATGCCTCATCCCATGAGATGGGCTCAAAATCGAGTTTCCCCTTAGGCCCCTTTCGTTTCATGGGCTGTTTTATCCGGCTTTCCGAATATACAATCTGTCTGGCGCTGGCGGCTATGGGACAGAGGACTTTTCCCATGGGCGCATCCGGGTCCGGGCTTAGCCGCTCGATTTTACCCTGATCATCATAATGGACAATCACCCCGCAGCCGGGGCTGTGAAAACATAATCCGCAGATTCCCCTTTTTTCTCTTTTCAAGGCATTCATCTCTTTTTATCCCTGCCCTCTTCGGGCTATAACAAACCGGGAGGTAATGTGCTCCCAAAGATTTTGTGTCTTTCTGATCTTCCAATTTACACTGCCTGTTTCCTGTATCCTGAATCCCGGTGAAAAGACACCGCTTTTTTCCTGAAGCACGCGGCAGACATTCTCCATGCCGAATCCCTTATAAGGCCCTTCATTCCTTCCGCCCAGCCAGAGATCCGGACTGCTGACGCTTTCATCCCATGAAAAGGGGTCTGAAAACAGAAACAGCGCCTCCTTTATGTCCATTACCCGGTTGGCCTCCTTCAGATGATGTAATGGGTCAGGCACCTTTTCCAGAATGTTCACAGAACCCGCAGTGCCAAACCTGCCTGAAGGAAAAGGCAGGGCCATGGCATCCGCGACTATGAATTCGGCGTTTTCATATTTAAAATCCGGATCCAGACTGCATGACCTCTTTTCTGTAATCTCACCTTCCATTATCATATCGAATTCCAGGTGCTGCCGGTTCGCTATTTTTCTTGCGGCACGAATAAAGGAAAGAGATGTATCTATTCCCACAGCCCTTTCATGAGTCCTGGTCAGTTCAAAGGTAAGTCTTCCGACAGCGCAGCCGATATCCAGGGCCATGCCATTTTGAGGAGTAAAATGATCCGCCCATTTTCTATAGGC